>JALLOG010000059.1 GCA_027717645.1 Desulfobacterota bacterium AH_259_B03_O07 | reverse complement strand
AAAAGCTTCCGTACCTTTACTTTGCAGTAAAGAGGCTGCCTGGTCTACCAAAGCCTTAGTTTGTTTCGCCTCTTCAGATTGAGTTTCTTGTGATATAGAAAACTCTGGAGAAGAAAGCATTAACGCTCCAAAACCGAATATTACGAGGAATAATATTGTGACCGGAAGTAAGTTCCTCATGATTTGTTTCCTCCTTATTTTTTGATTTTATTTGTATTATACATCATGTTGGACAATTTTAGGGTTACCCGTCTGGGTGACCCTTTTTTTAAGATGGGGCAACTTGTATTAATAAATATGTACCAATAACTATCTAGCTATCCATCCACCATCCACAGAAAGCATTGTACCTATCATAAACTCTACATTATCATCACATAGGAACAAAACTGCATGGGCAATTTCTTCAGGCCTACCGAGACGTCCAATTGGATGAAGGGATAGAAAATATTCCTCAGCAGCTTTTCTATCTTTCAATTTGCTCAATACACCTTCTATAAGAGGGGTCTCAATTATTCCGGCACAAACTGCATTTACGCGGATTCCTTTATCTGCGTACTCTAGAGCCATGCTCCTCGTAAGTTGTGTAACAGCTCCTTTAGAAGCACAATATGCGGCTAAACGAGGAAGTGCCTTAAGTCCTCCTGAAGAGGAGTTGTTTACTATGCAACCTTTTCCCTGCTTCAACATATATGGAATGGTGTATTTGGACATTAGAAACGTTCCCTTAACATTGATATCAAAGGTCTTATCCCAGGTCTCTGTAGTTATCTTATGTGTTTCTCCTCCTTGTGAAACTCCAGCATTATTAAATAGTATATCAATACGACCGTATTTGTTGACTATATAGTTAACAGCGGATTTACAGTCGTCTTCCTTCGTAACATTGCTCACTAGATAGTCTATTTCTAAACATTCCCTGTTTGCCTCTTCTACCGTTTCTTTCAATCTTTTTTCTGTACGACCAGTAACTACGACTTTCGCGCCTTCTTTCGCAAATAGAAAAGCAGTAGCTTTCCCTATTCCCAAACTTCCACCTGTTAAGAGAGCTACTTTATCTTTTAGTTTCATTGAATTATTTTAATAACGGATTAATAACTTGTAGATCATCGAACCGGGAGAAATCCTTATCTGTAGTGTAAAGTTTCGCTCCGTGTTCTATGGCCAAAGCAGCTATATGAGCATCCATAACTAAGGGGCCATATGCCTGTCCGTTTTTTAGCAGTTTGGAGAGTATTGTCCAGTGACGTTCAGTTGGTTGCAACAAATCAAGCATAGGATGTTCTAACCATTTCTTCACTATTGATGTGGCCTCAGAGATAGAGAAGGGATTGTCAAAAATCTTACGATTTGTTGATATCCTCAAGAAGGCTAATATAGTGATCCACGCCAACCTGACAGGTTGAGGCTCTGAAAGAATATTTTCCAACCAGCTACGGGCCCTTAGATGATGTTGGCTTGAACTATCATAAGCATAGAGCAAAAGGTTTGCGTCAATGAGTATCATCGGTGAAGGGGTCCTTCAATTTGCTCAAGCAATTCGCCAATATTATCGTAGTCGACCGTAATCCGTGGTCTAAACTTTTTGGGATGTACATTGAAAGGTTCGACTTTACGTTTCCTGTGGAAATTTAACCCGTTTCGCAATACCGTGTTAACAGTCTCTTTGAAAGTTCTACCGCTTCGCTTCATCTCTTCCTTTAGTTTTGCGGCTACATCATCGTCCAGAGTTAATGTTGTTCGCACATCAAGATGGTATAATCAAGACATCATGATGTCAATATAGGCAAGCTTATCGTCAAAGTTTCAGCGGAGCCGTCCTCCTGACGCTGCGTGTTGACAAATCGTTTGTAAAGACAATGCCATTAAGATTATTCTTACTCTGCTGTGAAAAAACTTTTGCATAAAGACTTGATATTTGATACAATGTACGTCAAGAAATAAAAGGGGGATTAAAAAAAATGCAAAATCATTCACTCACTACTAGATTACCGCTCCTTAAAACACTAAGCTTAGCAGGCGTCCTGTTAATCCTTGGTCTTGTCATAATTTGTAAACTCCAGGTGGCTAATGCAGAATCAGGTGGGGATGCTAAGTCTCTTGTTGAAAGCAGTTTGGAGGTATGGAACAAAGGCAACATGGCTCTGGTTGACGAACTCTACACACCTAACTTCAAACTACATCTTGTCAATCAAGTTAATGGGGACCGAGAGGGTACCGAAGCTTTTAAGGAATATGTTAATTTCCTAAGAACTGCGTATCCCGACATGAAATTTGAACCCAATCAAGTGATCATAGAAGGTGATAAGGTTATAACGCTGATGAAGTTCACCGGCACGAATACTGGACCCAGGGGAGATATGCCGCCTACCGGTAAAAAAGTCGAAATTTCGCGGATATTGATTTCTCGTATAGATGACGGGAAGATAGCGGAGGAGTGGGTGTACAAAAACATGGCTTCTGTGTATAGGCAGCTTGGATTTACGATTACACCACCTTCTGCGGAAGAATAAACTCAGTTATTAATCAAAGACATAAATTGAAACTGACCTAGCCCTCTATAATAGTGCCATAGTTTAAGTTCGATGAGAGTTATGGAACTATTTGAGAAATAACGAGAGTATTGCAAAGACTCTAGCTCTATAGGTAAAGCTAAATTCGGCTTGCTTGACACGACCTTGCTATATTTTTATAGTTGAAAAATAAGGGTTTTATTTTCAAAGTTCATATTTATTTCCCTATATGATTCGTTCTTATCATCTATGAAATTATAAAAAAAATGGAGCGATACTATGAAAGAGTTTAAAGACAAGGTGGCTGTTATAACTGGAGCTGGGAGTGGCATTGGGCGCGCTATTGCCGAGAGATTCGCCCGAGAAGAAATGAAGATTGTCCTCGCAGATGTCGAGGAGTTGCCCCTCTCTAAGGCTGAGAGTGAATTAAGAGATATGGGCACAAAGGTTATTGGAGTCTTAACCGATGTCTCCAATGCAGAGGACGTCGAAAGACTCGCCACAAAATCGATTGACACCTTTGGTGCGGTTCATATTCTTTGCAACAACGCTGGAGTTTTCGGAGATTTCGCACCAGTATGGAGACAAAGCCTTAAAGACTGGGAGTGGGTGCTTGGTGTAAACCTCTGGGGAGTGATTCATGGAATCAGAACATTCGCGCCAATAATGCTGGATCAAGATGAAGATGCCCACATAGTAAATACAGCTTCGGTGGCAGGGTTGTTTTCGATGCCTCTAGTTTCGCTTTACCACGTAACCAAAAGTGCCATCATATCCTTATCTGAGTCGCTTTACTATGAGCTTTTATTACAAAATGCTAAGGTGAAAGTGTCGATACTATGCCCAGGGATGGTTAAGACAGGGTTCATGGAATCAGAGCGAAATCGGCCAACTCATCTTCAGGCAAATGACAAGACACGAACTGAGATAGAGGGAGCGTGGTTCGATGCCTATAGGGAGTTCATTTCACATGGAATGACACCAGAAGAGGTTGCTGATCATACGATAAATGCAATATGTGAAGAAAAGTTCTATGTTTTTCCAAATCCGGAGCCCCTCGAAATAGTTCGTTTAAGGATGGAAACAATCCTTGAGCAAAGTAATCCTAAGCTCCATCTTACTGACGCGATGAAGAAACGGTTACTAATTTAGCCTTATAAGTTACTTAATGTTGAACCGTAAAATGGTAGGTGCCCGGTCGGTTTGTTAGGACGTCGATCACTATAAATCTCTGAGTATTTCCCTTGCCTTTTCGGGCTCGTGTATTTTGCATAACTTTTCAACAATTATGAAAGACTTAGCAACATATTACTTTTTCTTATCTATTTCCCTTTCTTCTTTGTATAAGCTTTCCGTATTAAAAAGGGTTGTGAAAGGGGCGGTGTTTCCCCTTATTGTTTGCCTTTTTGTTCTCGGAGGTCTGCAGCATTTAATATCAACGACTGGAATCGGTTCTCTCAATAACAACTTTTACTTTAGCAAAATTTACTGTCAGTATAGAAGCTTTTAGAAGCTGGGTCCCTAATAAGCCCTGCTTAGCCCCAGTTGAAATCACTGCTACTGGTTTTATTTTTTCTCCAAACCATTCAATATAACCTTTAAAAACCTCTGCAAGCACTAGATTTCCGTCGGCAAGTTCAAAGTACTCGCTTGCATATAGTTCCAATTTTAATTTCTTGATAATATTTCGTGGTAAACATAACTCACCGTTAAATCCCGTATCTACTATCAGACTAGTTCTTTTCTGATTCCCGTGCGATTTCAACCGTATAAGCGGCTCACCACGTGGGTTGACTTTACCTACAACCTTCATCTTTACCTAATTGAATGCACAGCCGGGTAGCCAACTCGAATTACATGAAAGAGCTTATTAGGATACTTTTGTCGTCCCTTTTCCACAGCCTCAAGGACGGTTTTTCCCATAAAGTATTTCCCTGAGTCTACATCAATTGCAATGATTTCGCCTCTATGTTTTACCTCCAGCTTCTTTTTAAGACGGCTTTGGTAAATTGTTTCTCCCTCTTGTGCCAGCACTTTTATTCTCTTTGAGTTCTTCATAATATTGTCACCTTTCGGTTAGTGTAGCATAAAAAAGTTAGTACTGAAAAAAGACCTAGGGGAGGGACCTAAAAATGACTTAGATTACCTAGGGTATTTAGACAACTAAAAGTATGATATTTAGTATTAATAATGGCGCTTACCTTAATTCTTTTAATAACTTCCTTGCCTTTTCGGGCTCGTGCAGTGTGCCTAGCTTTTCGAATAAGTGGAGAGCCTGGGTAACATGTTTCTTTGCCTTGTCTTTTTCGCCTTTTTCCTTGTATAGCTCTCCCAAACTAAAATAACTCTTAGCAAGCTCGTTTTTAGCTCCAATTTTTTTCAGGATTCTAATACTTTCTTCAATATGCTTTTTAGCCTTCTTAAATTCACTCTTACTAGAAAGCTCTCCTTGGATTCTGTAGTATATTCCTTCCAAATATTTATAACCACTTTGTCTAATAATCTCTAAAGTATTGTTTACAATTTTTAATGCTTGATCCTTTTTATTTTGAGATGAATAAGCTTCTGCCATATAGATACTAAATTCAGTTTGATGATGTCTCAAACCAAAATCATTCGCTTGCTGCACAGCCTTTTCTAAATAATCTATTGCCTTCTCTAATTCTCCTTTCTTGAAATAACCATAACCCATGTAACCTGTGGCAAATACCGAGAATAGAGGAGTGGGAGATATATCCAAACATTTATTACAATATTCAATTCCGACATCCAATTCCCCTTTACTCAGATAGGCCCATGCTAAAGACCAATATGCCAGAGACATTAAATTGACATCGGAGACCTCTTTGCTTATCTCTAATACCTTTTGCATAAAATTTATGCTCCTATCCCATTCGCCAAGCAGCCAATACGAACCCCCTAGAATCTGGTAAGACCTGGCGAGCCAATATTGATCTCCTAACTTTTCCATTATATTAATTGCTTTCTTAGCAAATTGAATTCCCTTATTTGGTTCACCTTTGTACCAATAGGAAAATCCTAGCCTGAGTGATGCCAATCCTATGATTCTTTCGTTATTTGTAATCTCAGCAAGTTCAATAGAGTTAGTCAAGTACTTAATTGCATTTTTAAAGTTTCCCATTACTGAATAGTAAAATCCCATTTTAAAGTAGAATTCAGCTAATCTGTCTTTGTCTCCAAGCTCTTCTACCATTGGGAGGTTCTTTTCCAAGGTTTTTATGTGCTCCTTAAATCGACCCATAAGGCGCATAACCTTCGCCTGCTTTATGAATATATCCACCCTCTTTTCTTTATTTGTTCTGGTATCCGGCGTGTTATCAAGTTTACTTAGAGCTTCATCATAGTAACTTATCGCATCTTCTGTGGAATAAATCTTTGCAGACTTATCCCCTGCTAAGGTCAAATAAGCAACTGCCTTCGCATCTCTGTTGCTTCTCCCATAGTGATATGCCAGTAGCTCATAATTCTCTTCCAGCTTATCCCCATATAAGTCTTCTACTATCTCTCCTATCCTCCCATGCAATTCTTTTCTTTTTTTAATAAGGAGACTGTTATAAGCTACATCATGTGTAAGGCTGTGTTTGAATCGGTATTCTAAGTCTGGAAAGATGCTTTTCTCGTATACTAGCTCTAAGCCTTTAAGCTGTGTGAGATAATCCTGAAGTTCATCTCCTATCTCCATTAGCTCTTTTAGAAGTTTGTAGCTGAATTCTCTGCCAATAACAGAGGCATATTGCATTGTTCCTTTAAGATTCTCCTCTAATCTATCAATCCTCGCCATAATAATGTCCTGAATAGCATCAGGCACATCTACCTCGGCTATACCCTTTTTTAAACTATAAACATCCTCTCCCCTTTCTATTATTCCTCCCTCAGTAAATGATTTAATGATCTCTTCTACATAAAATGGAATTCCATCGGCTTTGTCTGTTACTAATTTTATCAGACCCTGAGTTATTTCTTGGTTGCCAAGGATTGATTTAATCATTTCCTCTACTTCTTTATTAGATAAGCGACTTGGTGCAATTTGTACGTGATAAGATTTCTCACTCCATTTAGCACTATAACCGGGCCGGCTTGTGAGAATTAGCATTATCCTACTGCTAGGTAGGTTATCTATAAGGAACGTTAAAAACTCCTCCGACGCACTATCTATCCAGTGAAGATTCTCAACAACTACTATAAGCGGTCTTAAGGCGCTATCTGCCAAAATTATATTCTTTATCGTCTCAAGTGTCCTTTTCCTTTTTTCTCTAACGTCCAAACTTTTAAGGATGCGGGCTTCAATCTCAATAGAAAGTATGTCGAAGAGGAATGGAATACCTACCTCAAGGTTGGGGTCTATATCTCCAATTCCCTTCTCTATCTTCTTTCTAATGGTTGTTTCTGTATCCAACTTATCTATTCGAAACCTCTTTTTTATAATATCTATAACTGGCAAGTAAGAGATTGATTTACCATAGGAAATGCATCTGCCCTCTAAATAAAGTATGTTCTCGTCTTCTAGGAGTTTTCTAAATTCATAAAGGAGTCGAGATTTACCCATTCCTGCATCACCTATTATGGTTATAGCCTGTCCCTGGCCTTCCTTCGATCTAGCAAAAGAATCTCTAAGTACCTCTATTTCCCTTGCTCTACCGATGAATTTTGTAAATCCATGCTCTCTTGAAATTTCAAGTCTTGTTTTCTCTTCTTCGATAGGCTCAATGACTTCATAAACTGATACTGGTTTCTTTTTGCCTTTTATGTCAAGGGCGCCTAAGGATTTAAAATTGAAGTAGTCTTTGGCTATCTTATACGTTGATTCAGAAACCATTATATTTCCGGGCTTAGCAATCTGTTCCATTCTTGATGCAAGGTTTACTGTGTCGCCCAATGCGGTGTAGTCCATCTTAAGGTCGTCTCCTATATTTCCCACTACGACAGTTCCAGTGTTTATTCCAACTCTCATTTTAAAGTCTATATCTCGGTCTTTTTTTAACTCATCGCTATAACTAGCCATAGAATTTTGTATGGCTAGTGCAGAGTGAATTCCTCTAATTGCGTGGTCTTCATGGGCAATTGGTGCACCGAAAAGGGCCATGAATCCGTCTCCTAGGAACTGGTTAACAGTGCCTTCAAATCGATGAATTTCATTCAATGAGATTTCATATGACTTTTCGATAATGGTGCGCAATTCCTCAGGGTCTAAATGTTCACCAATAGAAGTTGAGCCTTTAACATCGGCAAAAAGAACTGTAACAAGTTTCCTTTCTCCTTCAATGCTGCTTCTTGTTTCGAGAATTTTATCTTTAAGATCTTTAGGGATATAGCTTTGTGGTTTGTCCAGTTGGAGGGATTTTGCCTCTTTTACAAACTCGTTAAACTTATGACCGCATTCAAAGCAAAATCTATGAGTTGGGAGATTTTCTTTTCCACAATTTTGGCATTTAATTTCAAGTTTTTTACCACACTCAACGCAGAACTTTGCTCCTTCAGGATTGTCATACTTACAGTTAGAACATCTCACCCGACTACCCCCAAGAGTATTTTTGTTATCCTGCTAATGCGCTATTTTAACTCATTTAATAACTTCCTTGCCTTTTCGGGTTCGTGTAGTGTGCCCAGCTTTTCAAAGATATGTAGAGACTGAGTTACATATTTCTTTGCCTTATTATTTTCGCCTTTTTCCTTAAATAATTTCCCTAAACCTAAGTAACTCTTAGCAAGCTCATTTTTTGCCCCTACTTTTTTCAGGATTCTAATACTCTCTTCGATAGTTTTTTTACCCTTATTAAAATCTGTTCCACCGTATATTTCCCCCAAGACCCTATAAGCAATTCCCTCCAAGTGCCTGAAGCCACTTTGTTTACTAACTTCCAAAGCACTTTTTATATTCTCCAGTGCTCGTTCCCTTTCACTTATGGATAAATAAGCCTCTCCTAAATGGACGGTGGTAATAACTTCTTGTTGTTTCAGTCCAAACTGTTTGGTCTGATGGATAGCTTTCTCCATACAATCTATTCCTTTCTTTAATTGACCACCCTTATAATACGCTATGCCAAGAAATCCTGTTGCGAACACAGCAAATACAGGTGGGGGTGACATTTCAAGGCATCTCTCACAGTAATTAATCGCTATGTCCCATTCTCCTTTATCTATATGAGGCATGGATGCAGACCAGAGTGCCAAGATCATCAGGTTGTTGTCTGATATTTCTTCACTTTTTTTCAGAAGTTTTTGCAAGTAGTTCATGCTGTTATCCCAGTCACCCATTTGCCAATAACATGCTCCTATGGTTTGGAAAGACCTAGCAACCCAATAATGATCTCCCAACCTCTCTAGAATTTTTATACTATTTTTAATTATGGAAATCGCCTTCTTAAATTCGCCCTTGTACCAATAGTTATATCCTTGCCTAACAGATGCTAATCCAATGATTCTGTCATTTTTTGTTACCTCTGCCAGTTCTACGGATTTCGTACAGTACTTGTTTGATTCTTCAATTTCTCCCATAACTGAGTAATAAAATTCCATTTTAAAGTAATATTCTGCTAGCCTGTCTTTGTCTCCAAGCTCTTCTACAATTGGTAGGTTCTCCTCTAAGGTTTTTATGTGTTCCTTAAATCTACCCATAAGACGCATAACCCTTGCCTGCTTTATGAACAAATCTACCCTCTTTTCCTTATTTGTCTTTGTATCAGGCATCTTATCCTGTCTTTTCAAAGCTTCTTCATAGTTGCCTATAGCGTCTTCGGTAGAATAAATTCTTGCAGACTTATCCCCTGCTAAGATCAAATATTCAACAGCTTTCTCATCCCTTGTGCTTCTTCCATAGTGATATGCCAATAGCTCATAATTCTCTTCCAGCTTATCCCCATATAAATCCTCTATTATCTCTCCTACAATCCCATGAAATTCCTTTCTTTTTTTAATTAGGAGGCTGTTATAAGCCACTTCCTGTGTAAGGCTGTGTTTGAATCGGTATTCCAAGTCTGGAAAGATGCTTTTCTCGTATACCAGCTCTATACCTTTAAGCTGTGTGAGATAATCCTGAAGCTCTTCTCCTATCTCCATTAGCTCTTTTAGCAGTTTATAACTAAATTCTCTGCCAATAATAGAGGCATATTGAAGTGTCCCCTTAAGATTCTCCTCCAACCTGTCAATCCTTGCCATTATAATGTCCTGTATAGTATCAGGTACATCCACCTCGGCTATTCCCTTGCTAACACTATAGCCATATTCTCCTCTAACAATTATTCCTCCCTCAGTAAATGATTTAATTATCTCTTCAACATAAAAAGGAATTCCATCGGCTTTGTCTATTATTAATTTGAATAGCTTCCCAGTTACTTTTTCGTTCTCTAAGATTGATTTTGTCATCTCCTCTACTTCCGTGTCTGACAGACGGCTGGGTGCAATTTGTATGTGATAGGATTTCTCACTCCATTTTGCCTTGTAACCTGGGCGGCTGGTAAGGATTAACAATATCTTACTGTTTGGTATGTTATCTATAAGGAAAGTTATAAACTCCTCTGATGCACTGTCTATCCAGTGAAGATTCTCAACAACTACTACAAGCGGTCTCAGGGCACTATCTGCCAATAATATATTTTTTATGGTCTCAAGCGTCCTTTTCCTTTTGTCTCTCACATCCAAACTCTTAAGAATGGAGTCATCTGCATCAATCGAAAGTATGTCGTAAATGAATGGAATTACTCCTTTTAAGTTTGGGTCTATATCTCCTATACCTTTCTCTATCTTCTTTTTTATTGTTCTTTCAGTGTCCAGCTTATCTATTCGAAACCTCTTTTTTATGATTTCTATGACTGGCAAATAAGAGATTGATTTTCCATAGGAAATACATCTACCCTCTACGTACAGAACGTTTTCATTCTCTATTAACTTACTAAATTCATAAAGGAGTCGAGATTTACCAATCCCTGCATCACCTATTATGGTTACAACCTGTCCTAGTCCCTCTTTTGATTTAACAAATGAATCTCTCAGTACCTCTATTTCTCCTTCTCTGCCTATAAACTTTGTAAATCCGCGCTCTTTTGAAATTTCAAGTCTTGTTTTCTCTTCTTCCTTTGGTGATATGACGTCATAAACTGATACTGGTTTCTTTTTGCCTTTTATGTCAACAGCACCCAGAGGTTTAAAATTGAAGTAGTCTTTGGCTATCTTATAGGTTGATTCAGAAACCATAACATTTCCGGGCTTAGCAATCTGCTCCATTCTTGAGGCAAGGTTTACTGTGTCTCCTAAGGCCGTGTAGTCCATCTTAAGGTCGTCTCCAATATTTCCAACTACGACAGTTCCGGAATTTATTCCTATTCTCATCTTAAACTCTATATCCGAATTATTTTTTAAATCCTCGCTGTAGCTATCCATTGCGTTTTGTATAGCTAACGCTGAGTGAGTTGCTCGAACGGCATGGTCTTCATGGGCGATAGGGGCGCCAAAAAGAGCCATAAATCCGTCTCCAAGGAATTGATTTACAGTTCCTTCAAAGCGATGTATTTCTTTCATAGAGATTTCATATGACTTTTCGATAATAGTGCGCAATTCCTCAGGGTCTAAATGTTCACCAATAGAAGTTGAGCCTTTAACATCGGCAAAAAGAACTGTAACAAGTTTCCTTTCTCCTTCAATGCTGCTTCTTGTTTCGAGAATTTTATCTTTAAGATTTTGAGGGATATAGGCTTGGGGCTCATTCAGTTGGGGAGGTTTAATATCTTTAAGAATCGCTTCACTAATTTTATCACCACATTCATGACAAAATTTATTACCTGGAGGATTCCCTTTTCCACAGCTCTGACATTTAATCTCTAGCTTAGTTCCACATTCACCACAGAATTTTGCCACTTCGGGATTTTCATTATGACATTTAGGACAGGTCATATGGCTGAGTCTTTTGGTTATCTTCTAGGACTTCAAACTATAAAAATAATATATATTCCATGTGAAAAAAGCTAGTTAGTTGACAAGTCAAAGTCATTTAAAACATGACAGCAACAGCGTTTACGCAATATGTCAACAATGTTTACTTGCTTAATTTAATTCTTTGGTATCAAGAAATAGAGAACGGTCTTTTAAAGCCTTATTTTACATGTAATTACAAGAAGTTACCGTTCTACATCTCATTGATGGCACGCGTGTTGCAACATTTTAAAATAAAATTCAAGATACGGAAGTGATAACAGATGAAAACACTAATTATTATTACAACATTAATTTCAACTTTTGGCATCTCTAATCTTTCATTTGCATTTGACCCTATGGAGCTATACATAAACACAGAAGTTGAGGAAAAGGTTGAAGAAGAATTAAGAAATGTTTGTTTATTAGACGATTCTAAAAGTTATTGCCAAGGGCAATACTATTTGAGAAAACACACAAATTCAGTAATAACTTCAGACCAGAAAACAAACGATGAGTATATCAATATCTTTGGTGTTCAGATGCCACGTGTTGACAGATCATAAATCCATTCCAAAATATTATAAGCGAATGGTTTTTATCCTCCCTTGAATCAAAGCAAGATTGGGCAAAGATCTACCAGACACAAAAAATAAGCCCTTAAGTTAGGATTGTTAATTTTATATATTTTCTGTCGTTGTCAAGCTATCCACTCTGCCCCAACTGAGTTTCAGATTGGTTTGAAACCTTGCCCTCTGTAATGTCCTTCTCTATCATCTCGCGTAGAAGTGAGCCGCCCTTACTGAAGAAATCAGAAAGCATTCCCTGCATCTTCGACGTCTTCCGTCTAGTTATGAAAGAGTTGATGAAGTTGCTGCCGCCTAGCTTGAAAAAGTACCATGAAACACGTGTAACGCCATCTGTTGGGATAAGTCTGGTGGTGAGTCGGAAACGTTGATCCTTTGCGAAAGCAACATCAAGCGTCATATAATCAAAGGGTTTCCAGTCAACTACGGTTTGAATTACCGTTAGATCTCCATGAGCGCAGTGGTATTCTGAACCTACCCCTAATCTTCCCATGTCAGCACCTTCTGCGGTCATACCGTCTGCTTGAAGCCAATGACGCCTTAGTTGTGGATCGGCCAGGTAATCCCATACGAGTGCGGGTTTCGCAGGCAGATCAACTTCAACTTTAAACCAAGACTCGTCTGGATCAACATAAACACGCCGCATTTCACGTTCTCTCTCCCAAACGAGGTGTAGGTCATGGACGTAGCCGTTAACATCTCCAAGGTGCTCATAGTTCTCTGTGTGGGTTTTCATCCCTTCCTTCAATTCTCCCAATGCCATAGCATCTGCACAAGCTTGAGAGAGGAATACGTAGGCTATGTATCCACTTGATTCAGTGATATTATTCTTGAGAAGCCTATGGGCTAAAATGACATCAGGTCCGCTGAGTTCCTGGCGCCCGCCTATCTCGCTTAGCATGTAAGTGCCATGATGCAATACAAACTTTAGATCCAAAGTGGGAATGAGTTCACACGCCTTGCAAGTGCAGGTTGTGCTTCGTTGCATGCTTTCTAAAGACTGGGCAAATGCACAATATATATTCTCGATCGCTTCAAGCAATGTCTGTCCCTGGACGAAACTGCCATCTGGAGCATAGGCGAAAATAGCATCCCCTTCCAGTTTAGATATTGTTAGTGGTGATTGCATTTCCTTAACCAGTGTGTCGAACAGGCTCTTCAGAATCCCTTCGGCGTGCTCTAGTTCCACCTGGGTCAAAAAAGCTGTGTAACCACTGATATCGGCAATAACAAGATAGCCCTTTTCTTGAGCCATGTTTAATACCCCCTTATCAGAATTGTTCAAACAATATTTATTTTAGTTAAAAAATCTTTTACCTCGCACCTCTCAATTATCAGACTTTTGTAGTTAATTACCCTGTTCCCCGATCATTCTCAATCATCTCAAGTACCTTTGCCCCTCCTTGCTTTAATCCTATCGTAATCTTATTCCTCAAGGGATTAAGTAGCAACCTCAGCATAAAAGTGTGGATTGGGTTACGCCCAAAGATCCGGTCAAAGCGCCATGATACCCGAGTGCCTCCATCATGTGGGGTAAGGAGGGTTGTATGCCTCTGCATCCCCCTCATTGGCAGTGCTGTGTCAACTGTAAGATATTCGAAGGGGCGCCAATCGATTATGACTTGATTAATCTTATATTTTCCATGAGCACAAATATAAGCTGTGCCAATTCCCACACGACCCTTGTCATTTGTATTGGCTGTAACCTTATTTGCTTTTAGCCACCAGCTCCTAAACTTTGGTTCTGTGACGTATTCCCACGCTAAAGCCGAGGAAACGGGCAAGTCTGTTTCAACCTCAAGCCACGCGTCATCAGGGTTAACCGTGATGCGACGTCGTTCGCGTTCTCGTTCCCAAACTATGCGGAGGTCGTGGACAAAGCCTTTTATTTCTCCAAGATTTTCGTAGCTGGCGGAATAGGTTTTCATACCCTCAATTAACCCGTTTAATCCCATGGCATCCACGCCAGCTGTCGTAATGAAAGCACAGCCTTTAAAACCTACAGCATCGGCAATAGGACTCTTGAAGGATTCTCGAAGGATCATAACATCTGTACCTATCAGATCCTGTTGACCGTCTATTTCAGCGAGGCTATAGGTACCGTAGTGAACAACGAAATTGAGATCCAACGTATTCATAAGCTGGCATGCTTGGCATGGACAAACAGTATTGCGGTACATGGTTTCGAGTGTAGTAGTGAAGGTGCAGTATAGGCCCTCAATCACTTCCAGCAGGGTTTGCCCTTGTAAAAAGCTACCCTCAGGTGCATATACGAAAATAGCTTCCCCTTCCAACTTGGAGAAGATAAGAGGGGGCTTGATGTGATCTAGGAGTGTGTTTAATAGATCGTTTACGATGGATTGGGCGTGCTCCAGTTCTGCCTGTGTGAGGAATGCTTCATATCCTTCAATGTTTGCCCCGACCAAATAACCTTTCTGCGACATAAATTAACCCCTTCTGTACTCACAGACTTGAACAGAATACGAAATCAAAACCGATTTTCCTCTCCAAACTGTATGGATCTATCTCCAACAACTAAGCGCCTAAAATTATGTATTAGATGATACTAAAGTTTAAAGGATTCTTATGCGGAGATCAAAACTCGATTAACGAAAATGGTTGGAATTTACAATAGATTGATGCGTCTTTATTGTAACGATCTGACGATGTTTCAACCACGCCTTAGTTTAGATAGGTTTTGATTTCATTCGTATTAAGAATCAGGGCTCAGAATCAAATTAAATAGGGCTTCGAAAGAGTAACATAAAAGAAATCCGATATTACCTAATGATGTCCTAACCCTTCTTATTTCCCTTGCATTCTTTAAACGATTTTTGGATAATAAATTGTAGATAAAAATATAAGGGTCTGTATAAGCTTATGCGGATCATTTCAGTTATTCTTTTTGGTTGGTAATGTATTTTTTGTCTTTTTTTGAAAGGTGACTGAGGAATGATTTGTTCTAACTGTGGTAAAGAAATATCTCAGGGGATGAATTTTTGCAACGCGTGTGGGACTCCAGGAACCATCTCCTGTCCTAGTTGCAATTTTAAAAATCCTGCTCAATCGAAGTTCTGCGGGGAATGTGGAAATGCACTTAGTGAGCAAATCACAAAATCGGACCAAAAGCACGAGCATGAAGCGGAAAGACGTCAATTAACGGTAATGTTTTGTGACTTGGTTGGCTCAACGCAACTTTCCGGGCAACTCGATCCCGAGGATTTGCGTGAGGTGATGAGGTCCTATCAAGAAGCCTGTGCAAAAGTAATAGGCCGATTTGATGGCCATATAGCAAAATATCTGGGAGATGGTCTCCTGGTGTATTTCGGCTATCCCAGGGCTCATGAAGACGATCCCCAGCGTGCGGTGCGGGCGGGGTTAGAAATTGTAGGGGAGGTTCGCGAACTGCCCCTACAGAACAAAATGCAAAAACGGCCTCTGCAAGTACGTATTGGTATTCACACAGGGCTGGTTGTCGTTGGAGAAATGGGAGCCGGTGAGGTGCGTGAACAAATGGCTATAGTGGGTGAGACACCAAATATAGCAGCTCGTTTAGAGGGGCTTGCCGAAACTAACACGGTTGTAACAAGTAGAGCTACTTATCAGCTTATCGAGGGTTACTTTGACTGCAAATCCATGGGTCCCCAAACTCTAAAAGGTATTTCCCAGCCAATGGAAGTATATAGAGTGCTAAATGAAAGTGGAGTGCGTAGTCGACTCGAGGCAGCTGCCATCAAGGGTTTGACGTCTCTTATAGGAAGAGAAGAGGAAACCGGAATTCTATATGAGCTATGGGAAAAGGCTAAGCAGGGGAGTGGACAGGGAGTGTTGCTAAGTGGAGAAGCTGGTGTTGGTAAATCACGTCTTGTACAAGTATTGAAAGACCATTTAAGTGGAGACACATATAAGGTTATAGATAGCCGGTGTTCACCATATTATCAGAACAAGTTTCTGTATCCCGTTATTGAATATTTGGAGAGGTGGCTTCAGTTCACTAAGAACGATTCACCTGAGGATAAACTTTCTAAGCTTGAGAAAGCACTTGAGCAAAAAGGTTTTACCGTTAGAGAGTCGGTACCACTTTTTGCCTCTTTGCTTTCCTTACCCGTTAATGAAAGGTACCCAGCTTTAGGTCTAACTCCACAGATTCAAAAAGATAAGACACAGGAAGCTTTACTCAGCCTGTTTAAAAAGGAAATGGAGAATGTAACAGTGTTGTTCATTGTAGAGGACTTGCATTGGATGGATCCTTCGTCACTTGAGTTTCTAAGTTTATTTCTTCATGAGATAGACACAAGACGGGTTTTAGCGTTTTTGACGTTTCGCCCAGATTTTGCACCCCCTTGGAAAGAGTATTCCTCTATTAAACAGATAAATTTGAGTCGTTTATCAGCCACCGAGATTGAACTCATGGCTGAGACTGTAGCTAAGGGAAAGGCTCTACCGCCTGAAGTGATTCAGCAGTTGGTCACTAAGACCGATGGCATACCACTATTTGTGGAAGAGCTTACGAAGATGGTATTGGAATCGGATCTGATTAGAAAGAAAAACGGACACTACGAGCTAACTGGACCACTCCCTTCACTGGCAATACCCTCAACTCTTCACGACTCACTGATGGCAAGGCTGGATCGACTTGCACCGGTGAGAGAGGTGGCACAAATGTCTGCAACTCTTGGTCGAGAGTTTTCATACGAGATGCTATCAGAAGTATCACACATTGGTGAGGATACTTTGCAAAAAGCCCTTTCGCAATTGGTTGATGCGGAAATACTCTATCAAACTGGCGTTCCCCCTGACTCAAATTACACGTTTAAACACGCACTTATTCGTGATGCCGCCTACGAGTCACTGCTTAAGAGCAAGCGTAGGCAATATCATCATCGAATTGCAGAGGTCTATGAAAAGAAATATAAAAATGATTTAACGAAATATTACCCTATCCTAGCCCACCACTGGGACCTTGCCGCAGGAGAAAACAGAGACTATGGAGAGGCAGTTGTGAAAACCATTAAATATCTTGAATTATCCGGGGAGATGGCACTCCGCAACGGTGCCTTTAAAGAGGCACGAGAGTTCTTACAAAAAGCACTCGATTTGTATGAATCTCTACCCAGCTCCGAAAAGACATTAGAACATGAGCTCAAGTTATTGAAAAATCTTGGGATAACAACTTTTACCACTTCAGGATTCGGGGCTGAAATCACTAAGCAGGTTTATGAAAGAGCCTGGAAACTTTGTGAACAAATCGGAGAAACTCCGGGTGTTTTCCCCATATTGTGGGGTTTATGGTTATGCTCCCATTTCTCCTCTGATCCGGATAAAGAATTTGAACTCGGAGCGAAGCTGATAGATATAGCCCAAAAAGAGGATGACAATGAACTTCTTTTACAGGCTCACCATGCAATCTGGACCTCTCAGATGTTAATTCCTGACTACAAACAGGCACTATTTCATTTGGAAGAAGGAAGAAAGTTATACAGGCCAGAGTTTCACGAAAACCACTGTTTCAACTACGGGGGCCACGATCCGGGTATGTGTTGCCATAGAGCTTTGTGTCTAATCAACTGGACGGTGGGATACCCCGATAAGGCTATTAAAGAAGGATATGAATCGATAAAACTGGCTCAATCTCATCAATTCAGCCTGATTGCCGCGCATATGGCCACAACTTTTGTACATAAGCAGCGCGGGGATATTGAACAAACTCTAAACAATGCAGAGTTGATTATAGAATTGGCAAAGAATAGTGGATTGCCCGGATATGTATCGTGGCCTTCGATATTTGAGGGCTGGGTTATGGGACAGGGAAATAAAATCAATGAAGGAATAGCTTTGATTGAAGAATCGTGTGAAAAAATCGGAAAAATCGGATATAAAGACCCTGGTTACATGAGTATGCTTGTTGAACTGTACTTGAAGTCAGGAAAGACAGATGAAGGACTTAGGTTAGTAAAAGAACTTCTTGAAATAGTAGAAACTAAAAATAAACGAGATTATGAGCCTGAGCTGTTGAGACTAAAGGGTGAATTACTCTTACTAAAATTTAAATCGCATAGTTCTCGAAAGAGTAAATCTAGAAAATCCATTAAAGAAATAGAAAACTGCTTCCGCAGTGCACTTTCCATGGCCAGGGATCAAGGTGCAAAATCCTTCGAGCTTCGAGCTGCAACCAGTCTTGCAAGATTTCGAAAAGATCTGGACAGGCCTGAAGAAAGTAAGAAGATACTTCTGGAAATCTATGAATGGTTCGATGAGGGATTTGACACTAGAGATCTAAAAGAAGCGAAGATGGTTCTCGACAGATTGTCTTAATTTCTAATAGCAAAATAGTCCTGAGGGGCAATCAAAATGCATTGCCAAAACTGTCAGCATGAAAATCCAATTGAAGCTCTGTTCTGTATGAAGTGTGGAACAAAGCTAGAAAGAAATTGCATAGACTGCGGTGCAAGTAATCCAATAGAAGCCTTATTCTGTATAAAATGTGGAAAATTGATTGAAGAAAATGCTTCTTCAACTGGGTCAGTAGATTTACCCTCCCAGTCATTACCCATTGAACTTAAAGCTAGTGAAGGAGAAAGGAGACAACTTACAGTTATGTTTTGTGATTTGGTGGGCTCCTCTACCCTATCGGAGCAACTCGACCCCGAGGATCTTCGCCAAGTAATGAAGGTTTATCAAGAGGCATGTGCAGAAGTGATAACCCGTTTCGATGGTCATATAGCAAAATATTTAGGTGATGGACTTCTTATTTACTTTGGTTATCCCTTGGCGCACGAAGACGACGCCCAGAGAGCGGTCAGGGCGGGGTTAGAAATGGTAGAGGCAATTAATGAATTGCCCCTTCAGAATAAACAATTACAACAAAACCTTCAGGTACGCATTGGCATTCATACGGGTCTTGCCGTGGTGGGTGAAATGGGTGGAGGAGAAACGAAAGAATCAATGGCAATTGTAGGAGAGACCCCAAACATAGCTGCCAGACTACAGGAACTAGCAAGTACAAATTCAGTGGTGGTGAGCTCTGTTAC
>JALLOG010000599.1 GCA_027717645.1 Desulfobacterota bacterium AH_259_B03_O07 | reverse complement strand
GACGGCGATAGTGAGTGGATTGGTGAGGAAGCCAGTGAGTCATGATATAGCGATGACGGGAGAGATAACGTTGAGGGGGAGGGTACTGGCGATAGGGGGATTGAAGGAGAAGATATTGGCGGCTCACAGGGGGAGGGTGAAGAAGGTAATAATCCCGAAGGACAATGAGAAGGATTTGAGGGATATAAGGAGCAATATGTTGAAGGACGTAGAGACGGTGACGGTGGAGCATATGGATGATGTGATAAGGGAGGCAATAGTAACAGAGGAGCCGATATTGCAGGACATAGTAGTACCGCCGCCATCCAC
>JALLOG010000598.1 GCA_027717645.1 Desulfobacterota bacterium AH_259_B03_O07 | reverse complement strand
TTAAAGATGTAAAGAGGATTATAAAAGCTGCTAATGATGCTATTAGTCTAGACTCTTCCATTCTAGATGGGAAAAAAACAACCTTTCTTGATTTTATAGTGGATGAGGCAATACCAGCTCCGGATTCTCTAACGGATAAACAAGCACTCAAAGGGGAAATAAGAAAGGCTTTAAAACTTCTTACTCCTAGGGAAGATGAGATAATTAGGATGAGGTTTGGAATAGATCAAGAAACTGCATACACACTGGATGACGTCGGGATGATGTTTGATCTTACACGAGAGCGCATAAGGCAGATTGAGAAAGCAG
>JALLOG010000597.1 GCA_027717645.1 Desulfobacterota bacterium AH_259_B03_O07 | reverse complement strand
TTATAAAAGAGGGAATAAGAGTATCAGCCTCTACAGTGGGCAGAGTGATAAAGAGATTAAAGGTGTGTGGAGTTTTAAAGGAACCAATTAATGATGCTATAGTGAAAGCAGCTAGGAAGAGGAGGAGGAAGCCGAGATATGCTATAAGGAAGCCTAAGGGGTATGAAGTTAAGGGACCAGGGGATCTGGTTGAAGTGGATACACTAGTGATAAAGCTTCTGCCTAATCAAGTCCGGTATCAATTCAGTGCAAGGGATGTGATAAGTAAGTGGGATGGGATTAGAGTTTACTCAAGGCAGACAAGCTATT
>JALLOG010000596.1 GCA_027717645.1 Desulfobacterota bacterium AH_259_B03_O07 | reverse complement strand
TGATGCCGAATCTTCATATCCTTTGATTCGGTTAAATCTTTTTTTAACGCTTTAGAAATTGATTTTGGCAATTTTTTGAATGCCCGTTTAAACCATTTTTTCTATAAGAAGTTTAGAGATAAGATGCATTGAAGGTCCAAGATCTTGTCCCCGAAATATCTAACATCTACGGGAATGACAAAAATGGATTCTGAAAACAAGCTCAGCATTAACATGTCTATTCCTTAATTCCCGTGATTTTCTCTATATGCGACATTCTCTCTTCGAGGTTAGGTATGGGGTCTTAGTAAATGCAATCGCCTTACGTATGGT
>JALLOG010000595.1 GCA_027717645.1 Desulfobacterota bacterium AH_259_B03_O07 | reverse complement strand
CATGAAGAAAATCCCTTGTCTCCCCAATAAAGCAAAACAAGGGGTGAAAACTTGAGAACGACCAGGTTTCTTTGGATTATATCCCACTGACGCCCTCTGCTGTTGTCCATAAGCTGTCTTCACATGGGAATCTAAATCTAGTGTAATCTTACGCCATCCCTCAAAGTTTCTCCATGCACTCTTTAGAATCCTGTAGTTTGCCTTTGCTATCCCTTTAGCCGTCTCTACTCTAAAGCCCTTTAAAAATCTGCTGATTGTGCTCTGGGTAGGATAATCATCAAGTCCAGCTATCTTTTGGAATACCTTATCAAGCC
>JALLOG010000594.1 GCA_027717645.1 Desulfobacterota bacterium AH_259_B03_O07 | reverse complement strand
CAATATAGCTTATATTTAGTATTAGGTTTGAGTTCAACTGTATCATAGATTTTGGCGCTCAAGCTTTCATCAGTAATGATTTTAATTTGAGTGAAGTCCTGATATGTTGATTCTTCGTTCGGGCCTAGCGTAAAAGGCTCCCAAACACCAGTATATTTCTGATGAAGCGAAAACGATAGATTCTTATCCGAGGAATTCCAAATTGTTACGAAAGTGGGAGGAGCTTCCAAAGCGGGGTTTCCCGGGAGTTCTTGTTTTTTACCGTTACAAGAGCATAAAAATAATATTGAGCAAATGATTGCTAGGTGTTGGGA
>JALLOG010000593.1 GCA_027717645.1 Desulfobacterota bacterium AH_259_B03_O07 | reverse complement strand
TTACCCTTCTTTCTATATCCAAAGAACGGCCAGAACCTAAATCCCTTCTGTCCCGCTCCTTTGTAGTATCCAAAAAAGGGCCAAAGAAAACTTTGATGTATTTCTTCACCATTCCTAGTCTCGAGAAATAAAGGGAAAAGTACGAAATTAATTTCATCCTTATAGAATTTGTTTTTTAAATTACCAAAAAGTGGAAATAGAGCAAAATAGCTATCATCCTT
Source organism: Desulfobacterota bacterium AH_259_B03_O07 (assembly GCA_027717645.1). Lineage (GTDB taxonomy): Bacteria > Desulfobacterota_D > UBA1144 > Nemesobacterales > CSP1-2 > JALLOG01. The sequence continues at coordinate 93 of JALLOG010000593.1, read as the reverse complement.
ATTTTCCGCCTTCTTGGTAAATATAAAAGGGAACAAGTTGAATTCCCTTTCTACAAACCCACCTTGTGATTTTTTTTTGTCATAGTATAGAAG
>JALLOG010000592.1 GCA_027717645.1 Desulfobacterota bacterium AH_259_B03_O07 | reverse complement strand
TGCTAATGCTTCTTCTTACGTCGGGATTGGGATTGTGACTTTGGTCAAGTTGCTACTAGTAATACCTGTCTCAGAGGACCTTCTGCGACTCTTGTAATTGTTGTTTGCTTTTCCTCCAATTTTTTCTCACGTTTATATTCGCTTCTTTATTATTTCTATCAATGTTTGGGTTAGCGTTTCTTCCATAGTTTTATCAGTATTTACTAGAAGATACTTATCCCTTGGAACCTCGATTGGTTGTTCGAAGCCTTCTTTAAATTTTTCAAATATTTCCAACCTTCCGTCAGAGAAGGCTTTTCCTATTTCTTCTCTTTTAAT
>JALLOG010000591.1 GCA_027717645.1 Desulfobacterota bacterium AH_259_B03_O07 | reverse complement strand
TTTTTGACAGCCCTTGATTTTTGTTTCTTTGTATCAAGACAAAGAAAAGAAAATAATAAAAATATGGATACCCGATTTAAAGATCACGGGTATGACAGATGAAAAAATTTCTGGAAACCTTAACATCTATTTTGGGTTTTTGTCCCCGAATTAGGTGAGATTTACAATTGCGAACGGAGTGAAGCAAACTGACACAAAGTGTCATTCCGAACCTAGTGAGGAATCTAATCGAGTTTGCTTCGTCGTCCTTCACCTCGCAATGGCAGCTGAGACTCTCAGTTTATATTTTGATACCCTGCAGCTTGCTGCAGGGAGTTT
>JALLOG010000590.1 GCA_027717645.1 Desulfobacterota bacterium AH_259_B03_O07 | reverse complement strand
ATTCCAATATACCGCATCTCACCAACAGATATTCCTCCACCTATATCTCTATAGTTAATACCCACTAGTTCCATTTGAATCCAGGGATAAAGCTTCACTACTATTGTGTATCTTATCCCCTTCTGCTCAAGATAATCCATAAAATCAGAATCATAAAATCCGCTGTCTGCTCGAAGATAAATCATTCTAATATCATATGGAATCATCTTCAAACACTCATAAATAAACCCTTTTACCCCACGGGAAGTATGAGCCTTGCCTGTGCGGAAGATCCCATGAAGAAAATCCCTTGTCTCCCCAATAAAGCAAAACAAGGGGT
>JALLOG010000058.1 GCA_027717645.1 Desulfobacterota bacterium AH_259_B03_O07 | reverse complement strand
TGAGGAGGGGGTTCTTGTACGATGACTAAACCTGGCGAATTCAGGGAAATGGGCGATGATGAACTAAGGAACAGAGAAGCGGATACCAGAGAAGAGCTTTTTAATCTTAGGGTTCAGATAGCCACTCAACAAACTACAAATGTTTCCCGGGTGAAGAGTTTGAGAAGAGATTTGGCCAGAATACTAACGATGTTGGGAGAACGAAAACGGGGAAATAAGGAGTAGTTAATGGTTATGCAACGAGGTAGTCCAAAAACAAGAGTAGGTTTTGTACTGAGTGACAAAATGGACAAGACAGTGATTGTTGATGTTATTCGAATAGTCAACCATCCAAAATTTAAAAAGCCCATAAAAAGGAATTCGAAGTTCAAAGCACATGATGAGAGCAATGAATGTAGGGTTGGTGACAAGGTTCTAATAATTGAGTCAAAGCCTCTAAGCAAGACTAAGAAGTGGAGGGTTAGTAAAGTACTTGAAAGACCTACAATTGCCGAGCAGGGTGCTGAAGAAATCTCAGATGAGGGAGCTGGCTTAGAGTGATTCAGTCTTCCACGTACCTAGAATCAGCAGATAACACGGGGGCAAAAAGGCTATATTGTATAAAGGTATTGGGTGGTTCCAATCGAAAATATGCAAGGCTGGGTGATGTAGTTGTTGTTTCGGTCAAAGAAGCTATACCAAATTCCAAAGTAGAAAAGGGCGATGTGCATATGGCAGTAGTAGTCCGCACTCGAAAAGAGCAAAGAAGGAACGATGGATCATATTTGAGATTTGATGATAACGCAGTAGTGCTAATAACTAAAGAGAGTGAACCTATGGGTACCCGTGTGTTTGGCCCAATTGCGAGAGAGCTTCGTTTAAAAGGATTTATGAAAATAATTTCACTTGCACCGGAGGTTATCTGAGTTGGGTCTCAAAGTTAAGAAAAAAAACAATTTTAGATCAAGAAAATATAACGTTAAAAAAGGTGACACGGTTTATGTAGTGGCGGGTAAGGAAAAAGGAAAGACAGGAAAGGTTATAAAGGTATTAAAGAAAGATAACGTGGCCCTCGTTGAGAAGTTAAATATAGTAAAACGCCATAGCAAAGCTTCCCAAAAAAATCCAACTGGTGGAATCATAGAGAAAGAATCACCCATTCATCTTTCAAACCTAATGTTAAATGATCAGGCTTCGGGCGGTCCGGTAAGGATAGGTCACAAAATGCTTGATAGTGGTGAGAAGGTCAGATATAGCAAGAAGACAGGCGAGGAGATTACAAGTTAATGGTTCCTAAGGTAAAAGATCTATATAAAGAGAAAGTAGCTATATCGCTTAAGGAACAGTTTCTATACAGCAACGTTATGGAAATCCCAAGATTGCAACGGATTGTTCTAAATATAGGTCTTGGGAGGTTAAGTGATGGGGGAAAGGATATGAAGGTTATAGAAGATACCGCAAATGAATTATCTCTAATTACGGGACAGAGGGCTGTTATAACAAGGGCAAGAAAATCTATTGCGGGGTTCAAACTCAGAGAGGGTGTGCCTATTGGTTGCATGGTTACGTTAAGGGGTAATAAGATGTACGAGTTCTTTGACAGGCTTGTTAATTTAGCACTACCACGTGTAAGAGATTTTAGAGGTTTTTCATCTAATTCATTTGATGGAAAGGGTAACTATACCTTTGGAATAAAGGAGCACATAATTTTCCCTGAAATCGATTATAGCAAAGTTGAAAAGCAGAAGGGGTTGAACATTACTATTGTCACAACTTCTAATAAGGATGAAGAGGCTTTGGAACTGCTTAGAGGGTTAGGAATGCCTTTCAGAAAGAATTAAGAGAGGAGCAAAATGACGCGAAAAGCATTAATGGAGAAATCAAATAAGTTGCCGAAATACAAAGTACGAGCAAGAAATAGGTGTCCTCTCTGTGGTAGACCAAGATCCTTTATGAGAAAGTTTGGAATGTGCAGGCTCTGTTTTCGTAATAAGGCAAGTTTTGGAGAAGTTCCTGGAGTTAGAAAGGCAAGTTGGTAATCAATCTATCTCGGAATAAATGATTAAGTATATGAGGTAAATAGTATGACTGATCCTATTTCTGATATGTTAACGAGAATTAGAAACGCATTAATAGCGAAACATAAGACCGTCGGTATTCCGGCATCGGGTATTAAGGTAGAGGTTGCGAAGTTGTTGAAGGAAGAAGGATATATAAGTGGTTACAGGGTCAATGAGGACGGTTTTATTAAAACAATAAATCTCGAACTTAAGTATTCTGAGGAACATGACTCAATAATAAGAGAAATAAAAAGAATAAGTAAGCCGGGTAGGAGAGTATACGTAAAGAAGAATGAGATCCCTAGAATCAGGGGTGGGTTGGGAATCACTCTGCTCTCAACTTCAAAGGGCATCATGACTGGTTCTAGGGCGCGTTCATTAGGAATCGGTGGTGAGCTGATTTGTACAGTATTATGAGGTAAATTCATGTCAAGAATAGGTGTAAGACCCATAAAAATTCCAAGTGAAGTTAAAGTGGAGACAAAAAACGGAACGATAGAGGTATCAGGTCCTAAGGGGAAGTTAACAAGGAGCATTCCTCCCGGTATTACCACGGAGATTGAAGCCGATGTATTATATGTAAAAAGATCTAATGACGAAAAATCTATTAAGGCTCTCCATGGACTGACCCGTTCACTCATTGATAATATGGTTACCGGAGTTACGGATGGGTTCTCAATTTCTTTAGAAATCGTTGGAGTTGGGTATAAAGCAGATTTAGCAGGAAAAAATAAAATCAACTTTAGCTTAGGGTATTCAAAGCAAATAGAATTTCCACTACCGGATGGCATAAGTGCGGAAGTGGAAGATAGAGGTACGAAACTATCTATTATGGGAATTGACAAGGAAAGGATTGGAGAAACTGCGGCGAGGATCAGAAAGCTTAGAAAACCGGATTCATACAAGGGCAAGGGAATAAAATATAAGGATGAAAAGCTAAGATTAAAACCTGGCAAGGCGGGTGTGAAAGCTGAATAGAAAGAAGAGTAGAAAAGACAAACGTCAAGCTAGACACAGAAGGGTAAGAAAAAAATTAATAGGTACTACTCAAGCGCCGAGGCTTTCTGTATTTAAATCATCAGGGCATATTTACGCACAGATAATCAATGACCATGAAAGTCATACACTGGCCTCTGCGTCTTCTCTTACCCCGAAAGTTAAAGAACTTATTTCCGGCGATGTTAAGGAGAAAGTCGATATATCGGCGGTTGTCGGGAAGTTTTTAGGCGAACTAGCTTTGAAAAAGGGAATAAAGAAGGTGTGCTTCGATCGTGGCGGTTATCCTTTTCATGGCAGAATAAAATCATTCGCAGAAGCTGCGAGAAAAGCCGGAATGGAGTTTTGAATAATCCTATTAATATTTTAGGAGGAAATTTTGCCAATTAAAGACAAAATTGATCCAACAGGAATCGATTTAAAAGAAAAGGTAGTACACATTAGAAGAGTGGCTAAAGTTACAAAGGGGGGGAAGAGATTTCATTTTACTGCTCTTGTAGTAATAGGAAATAGCGATGGGATTGTAGGATTCGGATTAGGGAAATCTAACCAAGTTCCAGATGCAATTAGAAAGGCCATCGATAAGGCAAAAAAAAGACTTGTTAAGATTAATAGGAAAGATAGAACAATTCAACACGAAGTCCTAGGTGAACATGCTTCGACAAAAGTTATCATAATACCTGCCAAACCGGGTACTGGTGTAATCGCTGGAGGTGCGGTCAGAGCGGTCGTTGATCTTGCGGGAATACAAGATATTTTGACCAAGGTTTTGGGATCTACTAATCCTCTTAATGTGGTAGAGGCTGTTGTAAACGGACTTTCATTGGTTATGACGCCCGATGATGTGGCCAAAATAAGAGGCAAGGATATTAAGGAGTTGGATTTGCCAAAATATTATGTGAATTAAATTGACACTGTTATGAAATACCGTTTACACCATGAAATGTTAGTTAGGAGTTAATTATTTATGTTGGGTAACCTTAATCCGCGAATTGGTTCTAAGAAAGACAAAAAAAGAATAGGCCGAGGTAAAACCAATAGGGGGAAGACCAGTGGTAGGGGGCATAAAGGCCAGAGATCAAGAAGTGGTGGAAGGGTTTCACCATGGTTTGAGGGAGGACAAAGCCCATTAAAACTGAGGTCCGTGAAACGAGGATTTAATAATCCTAATAGGGTTACTTATGATGTGGTCAACATTAAGAAACTAAATATTTTTGACGGATCTGATCATATAACTCCTGATGAACTTAAAAAAGCGGGACTAGTGAGTGGCAAAAATCCTGTAAAGATTCTAGGTGTGGGCGAATTAGAAAATACTCTAAACGTTAAAGCCAATGGATTCAGCAGACAGGCGATAAAAAGAATTGAAGAAAAAGGTGGAAAAGCCGAGATCATATGAATGGTAATATTGGCGCGATACCTAAGATACCTGAACTCAACAAAAGGCTGCTATTTGCAGCTGCTATGTTGGTGATTTACAGATTAGGTGTTTTTGTTCCGATACCAGGTATTGACCCCGACCAAATAGTCAGGCTATTTGAACAAACGCGTGGAACTATATTTGATATATTAAACCTTTTTTCAGGTGGTGCGCTTGAACGTGCTTCTATTTTTGCTCTGGGAGTTATGCCGTATATAACATCCTCAATCATCATGTCCTTGCTGGTAAAAGCATTTCCTACTCTTGAGGCCATTCAGAAGGAAGGGGAGGCTGGAAGAAAGAAAATTAATCAGTACTCTCGTTACGGTACAGTGCTTATATGTCTTATTCAGGGATTCATGCTTGCCGTTACTCTGGAGGGCGGTCTTGGATCAGGGATACCTGTCGTGACAGAGCCTGGATGGTTGTTTAGATTTACTACGGTTATTACCCTCACCGCGGGAAGCCTTTTTGTCATGTGGCTTGGAGAACAGATAACTGAACGTGGTATTGGTAATGGCATATCTTTGATTATTGCATCGGGGATTCTTATTGGTATGCCAGGAGCTCTTTGGAACCTCATTAGGTTGATAGATTCAGGCCAGATGACGGTTTTGGGTTTAGTACTTCTGTTTATTCTCATGGCTATCGTTGTAGGCTTTATAGTCTTTGTTGAGAGATCTTACAGAAAAATTCCTGTACAATATCCAAGACGCGTAGTTGGAAGAAAGGTATTTGGAGGTCAGGCTTCCCATCTACCATTAAAGGTAAATACGGCTGGAGTGATCCCACCAATATTTGCATCTTCTCTACTCATATTCCCTGCAACAATTTTAGCATTTATAAACATCCCCTACTTAAGAGATGTGACGGATCTACTATTTCAAAACGGATTTTTATACAATGCTTTTTTTGCGGGATTAATCATATTTTTTGCTTATTTCTACACTGCCATAATATATAATCCTGATGATCTTGCAGATAATTTGAGGAAAAATGGCGGATTTGTACCTGGTATTAGACCTGGAAAGAAGACTTCTGAATATATAGATACGATTCTAGGAAGAATAACCTTCATTGGTGCTATTTATGTGGCGGGAGTTTGCGTGCTTCCAGCTCTTTTTCAGAGACAGCCTTTTAATCTACCTTTCTTCTTTGGAGGGACCTCGCTACTGATTGTTGTAGGCGTCACCTTGGATACGGTTCAACAAATTGAGTCTTTTCTGATCACTCATAGTTATGAAGGTTTTGTAAAAAAACGAGGCATGAAAGGACCTAGGAGGTATGGAATTTAAAACCATCATAATGGAGCGCGACCTTAACTAATGATTTTAATTATTTTTGGACCTCCCGGAGCAGGGAAGGGAACGCAAGCGATCCTAATCTCCGAAAATTACAATATGATCCATATTTCGACTGGTAACATACTTAGGTCTGCTGTCAAAGAAGGAACGGGGCTTGGAGAGCTTGCGAAGTCCTATATGGATAATGGGGAACTTGTGCCTGATGATGTTGTGATTGGTATTATAAAGGATGAGATTAAAAAGAGCATTTCTGGTAACGGTTTTCTGCTCGATGGATTTCCAAGAACGATTCCTCAAGCTGAGGCCTTAGATAGGATGCTAAATTCCGAGCAATTGAAGGTAAATGACGTTCTATCTATTGAGGTTACTGATGAGGAGATAATCAAGAGGATCAGCGGCAGAAGAGTTTGCGAAAAATGTGGCGCTATGTATCATAATTCTTTTGATCCCTCAAGGGAAAAAGGAATGTGTGACAATTGTGGAGAGAACCTCTATCAAAGAGATGATGATAAAGAAGATGTAGTAAGAACAAGACTACAAGTTTACAGAGAGCAAACAGAGCCCTTAAAACAATACTATGAAAATGCGGATTTGCTGAGTGAAGTTGATGGCTTAGGAACGATTGAGGAAGTAAGCGATAGAATTGAAAAAGTCTTGAAGAGTATGGCAAAGTGATTAGTCTAAAAAACAAAAATGAAATAGAAGAGATGCGATATGCATCTCAAGTCGTGGTTGGGGTTTTACAAGGCCTTAAAGAGGAGTCCTTACCGGGTGTTTCCACGTGGGATCTGAACATGATTGCTGAGGATCTTACATCAAAAAGGGGTGCAAAACCCGCTTTCAAAGGTTATCGTAATTTCCCAGCTTCCATTTGTTGTGCAATTAATAACGAAGTTGTTCACGGAATACCGTCAAAAAAGAGAATATTACAGGAGGGAGATATTTTAAGCATTGACTTCGGTGTTTATCTGAATGGCTTTTACGGGGATTCGGCAATTACATTACCTGTGGGTAAAGTTTCATCAGAAGCTCAATCTTTACTGGAAGTAACAAGAAACTCTCTGTACATGGGGATAGAAAAGGCGATGCCGTTTAATAGTCTCTATGAAATCTCACATGCAATTCAGAACTATGTTGAGGAAGCGGGATTTTCTATAGTTAGATCATTCGTTGGTCATGGCATCGGTAGGAGGCTTCATGAAGATCCTCAAGTTCCTAATTTCGTTCCAACAAATGGTAATCGTTCCAAGGGGATTAGGTTAAAGCCTGGTATGGTTCTTGCGATTGAACCAATGGTAAATATTGGGAACCCCGATATTAAGATATTAAACGATGGATGGACTGCAATAACTCAGGATGGAAATCTTTCGGCTCACTTTGAGCATACAGTCGCTATTACCGAAAATGGTTCAATAATTTTAACAGAGTGGGAAAACTACGAGGAGTAAATGCCAAAGGAAGAGAGAATTGAATTTGAAGGTACTGTGATTGAGTCGCTACCAAATGCTATGTTCAGAGTAAGGATTGAGAATAGACACGAGGTACTTGCTTATGTTTCTGGGAAAATGAGGACGCGTTTTATCAGAATCCTTCCAGGTGATAAAGTAAAAGTGGAACTTTCAACATATGATCTTACTAAAGGAAGAATTACATATAGGCTGAAGAAATAAAGGCGGTGAAATCTGAATGAAGAAAAGAGCCTCGGTCAAGAAGATTTGTGATAAATGTAAGATTATAAGGAGAAATGGTGTTATAAGGGTAATTTGTGAAAATAAAAGACATAAACAAAAACAGGGCTAGGAGGAAGATGTATGCCTAGAATAGCGGGTGTTGATATTCCAGCTAATAAGAGATTGGAAATAGGTCTTACATATATATATGGAATAGGCAAGAATATATCTAAGAAAATTCTTGAGGAGGCTGACGTAGATCCTAATATAAAATCACAAGAATTGACTGAACAAGAAGTTGCTAAGATTAGGGAGGTTATTGAGAAGCAGTATGTTGTCGAGGGAGACCTAAGAAGAGAAGTACAAAATAATATAAAGCGTTTAATAGAAATAGGTTGTTACAGAGGGATCAGGCATAGACAGGGGCTTCCTCTCCGTGGGCAAAAAACACAATCTAATGCAAGGACTAGAAAGGGTCCACGGGGAACCGCAATCGCAAAAAAGAAGAAAACAGCGAAATAGCATAGATTCGGAGGAAAGAATTGGCTATCAAAAAAACAGGTAGAAAGGCGAAAAAATTGGTAGAGCAGGGTGTTGTTCATATTCAGGCTACGTTCAATAACACTATAGTCACAATAAGTGATACCGATGGTAACGTGGTTGCTTTTTCGAGTGGTGGGATGAAAGGTTTTAAAGGGACAAGAAAGGGGACTCCATTTTCTGCCCAAGTAGCGGCTGAGGATGCTGCTAGAAAAGCTGCGGGGTATGGGATGAAAAGCGCCGAGGTTCTTGTCAAGGGACCCGGGCCTGGTAGGGAACCTGCTATAAGGTCAATACAAGCAGCTGGGATTAGGATAACAATGATAAGAGATGTAACTCCTCTACCTCATAATGGGTGCAGACCGCCTGGTAGGAGGAGAGTATAATTTTATAAAAATGTGTTTGATTGAATTGTATTTAAACCCTAGAAGTCCGAAGGAGGTCAATAGATAATTGGCAAGATATATAGGATCTGTGTGTAGGCTTTGTAGAAGAGAAAACATGAAACTTTTCTTAAAAGGAGAAAGGTGCTATACAGAGAAATGTGCAGTCGAGAAACGCCCTGAAAGGGCCCCTGGCGAACATGGACAACTAAGACCCAGGTTTTCAGAGTTCGGAATCAGATTAAGGGAAAAACAGAAAGTAAAAAGGATGTATGGACTTAATGAAAAGCAATTTAGAAGATATGTTGAAAAAGCATCTAAGTCCAAAGATGAAACCGGGAAAATGCTAATTTCATTACTCGAGAGAAGACTTGATAATGTTGGATATCGTCTAGGATTTTCTAGTTCTAGAAAAGAGGCGCGACATTTTGTTCGTTTTGGACATATATTAGTAAATGGTAAGAGGGTTAATATACCATCTTTCCAGATTAAGGAAGGTGACGTTGTAGAAGTTGCACAAAAGAGCAAGAAGGTTGACAGGATAAATCAATCCGTTGAGTCACTCGAGAGACGAGGTTTTCCCGACTGGCTAGAACTTGATAAGGAGAATTATAAGGGATTAGTAAAAAAACTTCCCGAAAGAGAAGACGTTACTATTCCAATTGAAGAACAATTAATAGTTGAGTTTTATTCTAGAGTATAGGCAATAAAGTGTGGTTAAATCTAACATAAGTAAGAATCAACTTTTGCCATATTAAACTAAGAGGGAGGGAGCCAACTTGAAAGAATTTCAAAAGAATTGGCAGGAACTTATTAAACCGAAAAGGCTTGAAAAAGATGAAAAAAGTTCTTCTACACTTTACGGGAAATTCATATGTGAGCCTTTAGAAAAAGGTTATGGAGTTACACTGGGGAATGCTTTAAGAAGAATTCTCATTTCTTCAATCCAGGGTCCCGCAGTTACTTCCATCAAAATTGATGGCGTATTACATGAATTTTCTACAATTCCTGGTGTAAAGGAAGATGTCACTGAGATTATTTTAAACATCAAAGGTGTTGAACTTACAATGCATACCTATGAACCACAGGAATTAAGAATTAGTGCCGCTGGAGAATGTGATATCAAGGCAGGTGATATAATTGTTGGTCATCAGGTCGAGATTATTAATCCAGATCACCATATAGTTACGCTTTCAGCTCCACGCACTAAATTTGAGATGGATATGATTGCTGAGATGGGAAGAGGATATGAACCAGTTGAGAGGAGGGGTGATATTCCGAGAACGATTGGCGTAATACCGATTGATGCCCTTTATTCCCCTGTGAGGAAGGTAAATTATACTGTTACAAGTGCTAGAGTCGGTAGGAGAACCGATTATGAAAAACTAACTCTTGAGATTTGGTCAAACGGCACAATTGTCCCTGAAGATACTCTTGCATATGCAGCAAAGATTTTGAAAGAACAGATAAATGTATTTATTAATTTCGACGAAACTCCATTCGAGGAAGTACCCGAGGTTGAGGAGAAAAAGAAGATTACTGGAACGGAGGAAATTCTCTTTACAACAATGGAAGATCTGGATCTTTCACCAAGGTCTTTAAATTGCTTAAGAAAAGCAAACATTGAATTCGTTGGAGATTTGATCCAAAAAACAGAGGAAGACCTTTTAAATCTCGAAAATTTTGGTAAGCGCTCTTTGTACGAAATAAAGGAAGTACTTAACGAACTGGACTTCAATCTTGGATCAGCAATTAATACAGAGATTTTTGAATCCGAAAAATCAAAGAAGTTGGACGAGAAAAGGGTTTCTCATTAATTAGTTTGCATTGGAGGCAATAAATGCGACATAGAAGACTTGGGCGTAAGTTGGGAGTTACTACCAAGCACAGAAAATCAATGCTTCGCAATATGGTAACCGATCTCCTACGGAATGAAAGCATTAAAACAACAGATACAAGAGCAAAGGAATTAAAAAGGGTTGCTGAAAAGATGATTACGCTTGCTAAAAAGGGGCACCTCCATTCTAGAAGACAGGCTGCCGCTTTTATAAGGGACAAAACCGTCTTGAAAAAGCTTTTTGAAGAGATAGCTCAAAAGTATAAGGATCGCCCAGGCGGATATACAAGAATCGTGAAACTTGGCTTTAGGAAGGGAGATAATGCTCCCCTTTCAATATTAGAATTGGTTGAAGAAGATTTTAAACCCAAGACAAAGAAAAAAGCAAAGGTTAAAGAAAAACAAAAGATGCAAAAGGCAGCTGCAGTTGATGCGAAAAGCTCCAAAAAAGAATCTGCCGAGGAATTGGGGCTTATTGAGAAAGAGAAAGAAGCCAAGCCCGAAGAAATAACATCGGAAGCTGGAACATTGCCCGATGTTAAGGGAAAAGAACAGCCAGCAACTGATGAAGAAGCTTCGGAAGAAGTAGAGGCAAAAGCTGAACAAGAACCCGAAGCGAAAGAAGAGGAGATAAAAGCCGAAGTAGAGCCCGTTGCAGAAACCAAAGTCAAAGAAGAGAAAATAAAGACTGAAGCGGGGTTAGAAGAAAGAGATGAATGGACTGCCCCTGAAAAAGCTGATGCTCTAGAAGCCGAATCTAAGGAAAATGTGGAAGAACCGGTGGCTGAAGATATCGAGACGGAAAAAAATGACCCAGAGCAATCAGAACAAGAAGCTGAAGTAACTGAAGTCAAGACAAGTGAACCTGTGGAATCAATGCAGCAGGTTGAGCAGCCAAAAGGACAGGTAGTAGAAGAACCTGCAGCGGAACCGTCTGAAGAAGCTCCAGAAGCTAAAACTGAAGAACCTGCTGAAGCGACTGCTAAAGAAAAAGTGGAGGTTGAAGAACCGGAACCTGAAAAAGTCGAAACCCTACCTGGAGAAGCGAAGGAACCTGAGGCAAAAGCCGATGAAGGTGAGGGAAAGACCGAGGAATCCCAAGAAGCTTCAGATGATGAAAAGTCTGAAGAGGAAAAGAAAGAGTCTTGAAGAAAAATCACATTAAGAAGATGACCTTTCCCTTTGTTTGCCTCTTTGCTTTCGTATAATGCTTTCCAATTCAAACCACTTGACCACAACCCGTGCGTCCTGAGCCGTGTCGAAGGACGAATTTTGGACAGATCTGATGATTTATATAAACCATACCCAGTCTTTACGTTCTAGATCTAATTTAATTGTTGTTTTTGGTGTGAATCTATGAGAAGAGTTGGTTTACTGCTTGATGTAGAAAACATTTCAGACATCGTTCAGCTATCGAGGGATGCAGAGGCGGCTGGATTCGACTCTGTTTGGACTACAGAGCTTTATAGGACATCCTTTCAGCAGCTTTCTTTAGCAATAAGTGCCACTCAAAATATTAAATTAGGTACTGCTGTTACATTAGCTTTTACTCGTAGCCCCCTTATAACATCTTTAACTGCGTTGGATGTAGATGAAATATCAAGTGGTAGATTGATTCTCGGTTTGGGCTCCGGGGCCAAGCGTACGAATGAGAATTTTCACGGTATAACGTTTGGAAAGCCCGTTTCGAGAATTAAGGAGTGTATCGACCTTATTAGGATGATCACAAGCAGCTCGAAGAAGGATAAACCTGTCAGTTATACCGGGGAGTATTACAATGTTAACTTGAGAGGATTTAACAGGCCTTTTGATCCTTATAGGGAGCAAATTCCCATCTATCTTGCTGGCATCGGGAGGAAAATGACTCAGGCTGCAGCAGAAGTTGCGGATGGTTATATTGGACATGTAGTGTGTTCTTTGAAATATATAAAGGATGTATTGAGCTATGGTCTGAAGGAAGGTTTGGAAAAGGCTGGAAAGGACAGTAAGGATTTTCAAACGACAACATTGATTTGCACTGCAGTTTCAAGGAACAAAAAGGATGCGATCCGTGCGGCTAAGGGTACGATAGCATTTTATTCGGTAGTACGGACATATCAACCACCCTTTGTGCTACATGGATTTGAGAAAGAGACCCAAAAGATAAGAGAAGCTTATTTCAAAAACGATATAAGTGCTATGTTTGAGGGCGTGACGGATGAAATGGTAAATGCCTTTGCGGTAGTGGGAGATGTAGCTGAAGTACGAAAAAAGATAGATGAATATAGAGACTATATCGACCTACCTATACTAAGCGCCCCCCATTACTTCATGGACTTCGAAGAAGTGAGACAATATCAGAACAATATCCTCGAAGCTTTTGGAAATTAGATTACCGCTATAATAAATAACTGGCTATCCCGACTATTATATTAGAATAGAAAAGTCAAAGTCCCACTTTGAAAGATGGGGGATCCGGGGGGATTTTTATTTATAGTGGGTGATGTTTTCGAACCTCGGAAACTCCCGACAAGAGAAAAGGAGTGGGCTGCAAGTTAGCAGTCACGAGCTTCTATAAATTCTAAACACAAGTATGCTCTGCTGCAGGCGGGGTCGGTAATCACCGTGCCCTGGATAACTCGAGATACAGGAGGATGGCCACGATACTGCCAGTGATACTCGAGATTCTTGGGAGAGTAGCCGCCTATATAGTGGGTCATATTCCATCGTGACCACTCGAGCACCTTTACTACCATCTGCAATTTACTTGAATCAATAAGGTTATTGTTATGTAAGAACAAGTAGCTGAACGTGGGATGGGCGGGCGTTGCGTTAGAGCCGTACACAACATAGCCTGGATAATTCGTATTGTAAACGTCGTTTGGAACATTGGAATCATAGTGGTACATGTTCCAGCTTGAGAGCAAAAGCTGTAGATCGGAGCCATCATAAGCCTTGAGCGACCAAGGAGCCCAAGCACCGATCTCTGCCGCCAGGCTATGGGCTACATAGGCAAGATATAGCGGCCATGCCTGTGTCTGTTGATCCAGCACAGTATGGGTCCAACCATTGTCTGGTAGAATCTCTTTATTGGCAGGGGGTTCCTCAATAAACGTGCCTTGAAAGTTCATCATATCATTTTTATACCAGACCCAGACATCTAGGAAGGATTGGCGAAGCTCGGCTTTGCGGTTGGCGTCCCAATTGGGCCAGGATATTATGTTTTTTGTATTTGTTTCCCAGATGATTGCATTGGCAATCTTTGGATTGTGGTTAAGGCAGCGAGGAGATTTAAGCGAGTGATTGAGAGAGGTAGGAGTTTAATAGTGATGAGATATAGAATTGGAAAAGAATTAAAATAACGACAGTTGGATGTCGAGGGACGACCGTTTAATTATCTTGAGATACTAAAAGCGATTTAGAAAGATGCACATGATTTTAATAATAGAGGTGATTATGCGGATAAAATCCGTATAATCACTAGTCGGCCTAAACAACAATAAGGAGATAGTCATGAAAAGGCATTCTGTAAGGTTGAATTTCCTATCCTTGAGGCGCAGAGCCATGCAACGACCTTTTATTCTGTTTCTTCTGTCTTTGATGCTGACGTTCGGCATGGTGATTCTGGGCTACGGTCAGACTGACAGTGGAAATGAGCCCGCTCCCCTGGTGCTGGGCGTCATTTACAACCTGAGCGGAAGCCAGGCTGGCCTGGACGTTCCGTCCTCACGAGGAGCGCGTCTTGCTGTGGAGGAGGTAAACCGGGACGGGGGCCAGCTGGGGAGACCGGTGCTGTTGGTCTTGGAAGATGGCGAGAGCAAACCCTCGGTAGTAAAGAGGAAGACCGCTGATTTGCTCAACCGTTTTCCCTCTACGACAGCTTTGATGGGGCTTTCTGATACCGACATGGTGCTAGCAGCAGCACCTGTGGCTGCCAGGAACCAACGGCTTTTCCTAACCTCGGGGGCCACATCCCCACGATTGCCTGCCCAGGTTCCAGAATATCTATTCCTGGCCTGCTTCGGGGACAATGTCCAGGCTGCGGCGGGGGCCGAGTGGGCCTACCAGGATCTGGGTGCACGCACGGTTTCCATCCTCTTCAACTCAACCAAGTCTTACACCCGTCTGTTGGAGGGGTATTTCCAGATTAGATTCAAGCAACTGGGGGGCAAGGTTCTTTCGGTCCAGGGTTACAAACCTGATGACATGAGCCAGGCTATTCGCGGGCTTAAGAAGTCCGATCTCATTTTTCTCTCTGCAGAGGAGCCTGTCGAGGCTCTGAAGGCGGTGCGTCTCCTGAGGAAGGCAGGGTTTTCGGGTCCGATTCTGGGCGGCGATGGCTTCGATTCGGAGTATGTGTGGCGGGAGCACCCGGATGTGAGTAATGTGTTCTTCACCACGCATGCCTACCTGGGCGCGGACAACCCGGCCCCAAAGGTGGTGGCATTCCGGAAGGCATACGTTCGGGCTTATCCGGGAAGCAGCCCGGACGCGTTTGCTGCTCTGGGCTACGATGCCACCCGGTTGCTAATGGCGGCAATTTCTACGGCCGAAGGCCCCGGTCCGGGAAATGTGCTCAAGGCTCTCGCCAGAATTCGAGAGTTTGAAGGGGTTACGGGGACCATGAGCTACCCACCCGGCAGCCGAATTCCCACGAAGTCAGTAACTATCCTCGAGATTGAGCGGGGTAAACGCAAATTAGTCCGAGAACTGTTGCCAGCCCGAGTGCCTCCACCTTAAATAAAAAGGGGGTCACCCCATTTTTATGAACGAGCGCATCGAAGATGAAGGGAGAAATTGAAGAGTCTCAGCTGTCATCGCGACTAGTACTTCGGCAAGCTCAGCACAGGCTACGTGACGCAGCAAACTCTATTAGATTCCTCACTAGATTCGGAATGACGCTTAGTGCCAAATTGCTTCACGGAGTCTATAGTGAGCTAGTCGAAGTATTCGCAATGACCGGGAAGGGGGAACACTGTAGCAAGCTACAGGGAATTCGCCGGTTAAAAATATTTTAAGATTTAATACCCAACAAGCTCGACATATGCCTGACCTTTGTGGGTGCCGGTAACTGTCGATCTACCTTCCCAATAATTTAAATTTATTAACTTTGCCAAAGCCAATTCCTGATTTCTTAATGTGGGATTCGTGTAGATATCGATACCCAGTTTTGGAATTTTAATATTCCATGTTATTGGATATGTAATACCTGTTTTATTGCTCTTCCAATATTCAATCGGAGTAAGCGTCAGATCGTCAGCTTTTAATATCAGTTTTTTGCCATTTTTATCCAGATAAGTTCCCGAGGAGAAATTAGTTTTATTACCATTTTGATCTCTTAGCTGGTAAACCATAAGTGAAGATTTATCCTCAAACTGAACCGCAAACCAGTCCCAACCCTGATGTTCCGATTCATGAATTGTAAAGAACTCGTGATCCATCCAAACGCTGGCATTGTTAATTGTTACCGACTTGCCGTTTAATGTCAGAGTCCCGTCTCCGACTAATCTAGGTATTGTATAGTAATAAGAAGCCTGGCCACTTTTAGATCCTTTTGGACTTAAGCCCTCCTTCCCATTTAAGACGATTGGGGAGTCTTGTTTCAAAAATAATTCTAATTTTGTTTCCGGGCTTGAAGCTTTTATCTCTATACTCTCACCAATTAATTCAACTCCGTACGATCCATTCCAAACTCGAAGCGTGTTGGGACTAGAGCCTGAAAGTCCAAAGGAATGTCTGTTTACTTTTTCGTATTTATAAAATTTAGATTCACTCTCATCTGTAATTGTAAAATGAGTTAAATAGATTTGATCGGGAGTCCAGGCTGACTCCAGTTCTGTAAGGTCTCGGTTAGCAAACCGAAAAAATGTCAGCTCAAAGCCATAGATTTTCGTCCCACTTTTTAGGTGACCAGTAAAATACCACCATTCAGTTTTAAAATTTGGATGCGCTCCATGATCTTTGGGAAAAGACCATGCTCTCATATCTATTGCCCTCTCATAATCATCGCAAAGGGCAATCCCGCAATCGATGCTACATGTTATAAGACAAATCATTATATAGATTTTATTCATTTCTTAAATTGTAAAGCTTCAGATCATTTTTCAACCGGTTGAAACTCAATCTTATTGTCAGGTAAGTCAAAGCAAATAACGTTAATAGAGCGATAAGATAGGGTTTCCAGTCCAAATTCAAATCGATGGTCCATCCAAAAAAAAACTTGTTTATTTTCACTATGATGTTTAGAAACCCCAAGCTGAACACAGAGGCAATTAAAATCGAGTACAAACTCAGTAGCGACATCTGCGACCAGATTATAGATACAAGCTGCTTAGTCGATGCGCCTAAGGCCCTGAGTTGGGTGAACTCATAAATGCGTTCGAGATATACCATCAGAGTAGAGTTGATAATCGTTACCATTGAGATGATTACGGCCAGTCCTGCCAGTAGCCATACGATTCGAAATGTCTTATCGAAAAGGGAAAGTGTACTGTCTCTTATTTGTTTTTGATTTTGGATTTGAAGATTTTCAGTCGGAAATGATCTGCGAATATCGTTCTCCAGCTCAAGCCTTTCATTTGGTTTTAGATCATAGATTGAGATCCCGTTAACAAAGTTTTTTGAATAAAGTTCTCTACCCAGTCTTTCATCGATATATATTGCACCTCGTTCACTAACATAATCATAGAAGACGCCCATTATTTTCAATTTTCTAGTACCCCTATCGGCAAAAATGGTGATTTCATCGTTCAACCCCTTGTTAAATCTGTTTGCAAATGGTTCAGAGATAAATATCCAATCTTTATTGATTTCACTTAAATCTTTTGTGATCGATTTGAATTTTAAACGGTTTCTTTTTCGTAATATTTCAAAATCGCTGGCACGAATCTGTATAGGAGTGTTTTCATAATTGTACTCATACCTTGTTATGGTATCGAATTCTTTAACCACGGGGTGATTTTGAATGCGTTCCAAAACTTTTTCGGAGAGTGGAAATGGCTTTTGCATGGTATTGAACTCAGATTGTATATACAGGTCCGCAGGTGTTACCTGGTATATCCAGTTTTCTATGGTTTGTCTAAAACTCGAGACGAATATTACTAGACTTATTACAAAGCCTACGAGAATTCCCAAGGATAAAACGAAAAGAGATTGTCTGGTTAAAGTTCTATTTATATGGGAAGCTGCAGTTTTTATTTTTAGAGCTGATAGCAGATTTTTGTCGATGATCCATGACGTAGCCTTTATGATCAGGTAAGGAATGGTGAGCAAGACGCCGAAGGTAAATAAAATTATGCTGGCAATGCTGAGTAACGATTGGGGAATCGAGGAACTTGTGTTGAGACCTATGAATAATATCGACAATAATACCAAACCCAGGATAAAAATGTGGGAACGCTTAATTGGACCATCAGCTGATGCTTGATGACTCAAAAAGTCAAGAGGCCTTGAAGATTTCATCAGTTTTATAATTGGCTGGATGCCCGATAACAAACATCCCGTTACTCCCAAAAAAAGACTTATAAGTATTAATCGGTAGCTTAGGTGAATGTCTTTCGCATCTACGCCGAAATAAAAAGTATTTACAGTCGAAGTAATAATAGTCAGGGAAAGTTTCGACAAAATTAGTCCCCCGACTGTTCCTAAAACCGAAGATATGAGTCCCAAGAAAACTATTTCAATCGAGAGCAGAATCTTAATGTCCTTCGATGAAATGCCAACGGATCTGAGCTTTGCAAAGTCTGTTTCTCTGTCAATTAGTATAAATCGGTAAAACTGATAAATCAGTAAAATGCTGATTATCAAAGCGATGAGTGAAAACAACTGCAGATTTGCCAGAAAGGCATCAGATAGGGATTGTTTTCTTACCAGATATTTACCCTGACTAATTAACGATAATTTTGGGTCAATCTGCTTTATTAATTTTTCAATCTCGGTTATTTCATTTTCTGTGAAATTGACTTCTAATTCATCTATCCATCCTCTGTCCTCGAAGATAGCTTGATAAAAGGCAATGTCAGTAACTAGAAACGGTGAATCATTTGGGCTTTCAACAATTTTGTCTATTACAAATAGTTCTTGCAGGATCGACGGGTTTGCTATTTTGACAATTTCGCTTTTGTTAAAATAGTTAGAGCCAAACACAGGGATCTGGTTGATTTTAAGTTTTGTATCAAAAATATCGGATTCGTATCTATCGTTTTGGACTGAGAGTAGGTCAATACCTACAAATTTTACCGGAATGACTTTATTTTCACTATCATATATGTACTCAATGCGCTGAGATTTTGGTGCGATGCTATCAAAAACTTTCAAATTAATAATTTTCTGAATATTCTTTTCTGAAATCCTTCCATTTTCAGATTTTATTAGCCATTTATCCGTTTGCTGTATTAAACGTTCTTTCTCGCTCACATCATTATAGATAGTTTCTTTGTATACATTAGTGGTGACAAAAATTGCTATGCCGGTGGACATGCCGATAATTGCAAAAAGGATTTTAATGAAATGCTTTTTGAAGTAGTTATAAGTCAATAAATTAAATAGGTGAACGTATTTCATCGAATCTTTGTTATGATGCCATCATTTAAATGAAATATTGTGTCGGCGTTTTCTTCGATTTCTTCATCGTGCGTCACCATCAGAATTGTTACGTTGAATTCACCTTTCATCTTGTTAAACGAGTCAACTACAACACCTCGGTTTTCTGTATCAAGATTACCGGTCGGTTCATCCGCTAAAATAACTGCAGGGTGATTAATCATCGCTCTTGCTATGCATGCTCTCTGCAGTTCTCCTCCTGAAACTTCATTCGGCAATTGATTTAGTATGTGATTAATTCCAAGTATGTTTGATATCTTCACTATCTTGGAATTAATCTGATCCGTGGAATCATTGTTTAATAAGATCTTTGGGATCATGATATTTTCAGATATCGTAAGGCTGGATAGGAAATTAAAAGTCTGAAACACAAAACCAATATTTTTCAATCTGAATTCCGCACGCTTATCTTCATCAAAACTTGATATACTTTCCTCTCCAATCCAGCACTCGCCTTTACTGGGCGTATCCAAACCGGCAATTAAGTGTAATAATGTTGATTTGCCTGCGCCGCTTCTACCAGTAATTATTCCGAACTCGCCTTCGTTGATTTCCAGTGATACGTCATTCAAAATGTATCGAATATTGTTTTCTACTTGGAAGTACTTTGATAAATTCCTTACGCTTATCATGGCTGTATTATTTGATTTTTCTTGGTTAGACAGGTTATCCAGTCAAAAAAATTAACTTAGTGAACGAATTAATGCTTAAGTAAGATAATACCGAAGCCACGGATTTTTCCAATTACTGAATTTTAGATTTAACTTTATAATTCGCTACAGGGCTACCAAAGTCATTGCAACGACGCGCCCCAGACGTGTCATTGCGAACACATGTGAAGCAATCTCAAGAGGTAGCTAGAGATCGCTTCGTCTGAGGCTCGCGATCGTAGATGTTGGATATTTCAGGGATAGTCTTTTCGATTTCAAATGGGCATTCAAAAAATTGCCAAAATCAATTCCGGAAGCGTTAAAAAAAGATT
>JALLOG010000589.1 GCA_027717645.1 Desulfobacterota bacterium AH_259_B03_O07 | reverse complement strand
CGTGATTTGCCGATTCCTGCCTCGCCGGTTAGAAACACTACCTGCCCCATTCCTTCCTTCACACGCTCCCAGCGCTCCAAAAGAAGCCCTACCTCTTGCTCTCTTCCAACTAGTGGTGTCAGTCCCTTAGTGATGGCTACCTCGAAGCGACTCTGGACTTCACTCTCCTGGATTACTTTATATAACTCCATCGGCTGGGAGAATCCTTTCAGGGTATAAGAGCCTAATAATTCGCAGTTAAAAAAACCTTGTATAAGCTGATAAGTAACAGAGCTCACCACCACTGAATTTGTACTTGCTAGTTCCTGTAGTCTGGCAG
>JALLOG010000588.1 GCA_027717645.1 Desulfobacterota bacterium AH_259_B03_O07 | reverse complement strand
TCAAAACAAAAAGCACTAGAAAAAAAAGGTTGGAAAATTGGTGGTACTCAAGAATTTTTAAACCTTTCTAATGAAGAAATGGAATACGTTGAGAGTAAAATAGCACTTGCTAATAAACTTAGAGCATATAGAGAGAAGAAAGGGCTTTCTCAAATGCATTTAGCAAATATTATTAAGTCCAGTCAATCGAGGGTTGCAAAGATGGAATCAGGTGATCCTACGGTTAGTATAGATTTGCTGGTCAAGGCATTATATGCTTTAGGAATTTCACGAAAACAGATATTTAATTTACACAGCCTGGGTCAATAGTTCGGCATTAT
>JALLOG010000587.1 GCA_027717645.1 Desulfobacterota bacterium AH_259_B03_O07 | reverse complement strand
GAGATTTGTTGAGACTTGTTGAGATTAATTGAGACTAAGGAGACTTGTGGAGACTTGTTGAATGTTAATGGAATCTGGATTAGGGATTATGGGGTATGGGTTAAGCTGTTGATATTCTCTAATCTCCATGAATCTCCTTATTCGATTCTCCAATCTCTTAATCTCCAGTCTCTATTCTTATAATCTCCCAATCTCTATTGAGTCTCCTCTTTATCAATCTCTAATATCTTCTTCCCCCATATCCCCTCTCCCGTATTTCCTATCCCTTCTCCCCCTTCCCGAACTCAATGACATGTAAAGGTCAAACTTTAGCTGCTGGA
>JALLOG010000586.1 GCA_027717645.1 Desulfobacterota bacterium AH_259_B03_O07 | reverse complement strand
TACTTACCTAATAAAGAATAATAAGGTGATCAAATTGAATAAGGATAGTTATAACGTTGCAGTTGTGGGAGCAACTGGAGCAGTGGGGCAGGAAATGCTAAAGATTCTCGAGGAGAGGGGATTTCCCGTTGATGAGCTAACACTTCTAGCCTCAGATTATATTTTGGATTGCATACACCATATTTAATTTTCTTCGTAAATATTAGTCTTTTTGATAACCTTCTATGAGCCACTTACTTCAAACTATTTATTAATATTCAACCCAGCATAATTACAAGAAAACCAGCAATAATTATTGAGAGAAATGTCAAGTCGTAGAAA
>JALLOG010000585.1 GCA_027717645.1 Desulfobacterota bacterium AH_259_B03_O07 | reverse complement strand
TATCAACCCAGTTGGTCCATTCTCACAAAGACCTAGACCAAAAGCGGCACCAACATGGTTATTAGTAACATAACCAATCTCACCTGATACAGGATCACAAGCTTTGAATCCAGTTGTACCAACAAAACATAGGTCTTGGTCAGTGCTTGTAGATGTTCCCATCGGAACTGGCATAGGAAGGTTCTCAGCATGGCATGGATCACAACTATTTCCTCCGTTATGAATCACAATATTGGAGGTTCTCTCTGCTACTACAGGCATCCCTTCCAGGTTTGAGGGTAGGTCAGGCATCGGAACATCTTTATCAACTAGCACTACAAA
>JALLOG010000584.1 GCA_027717645.1 Desulfobacterota bacterium AH_259_B03_O07 | reverse complement strand
CGGGAACATTGTAGAGATTCAGGGAACGGCTGAAAAAAAACCTTTCAGCATAAAACAGTTAGATGTGATGTTAACACTGGCTGAAGAGGGCATCAAAAAGATAATTGCCAAACAAAAGGAAATAATTTCAGGGTGATGTAGTTAAATTTTTCATTTTTATTCGTTTTGGTTCGCTATGCTTGAAGAGGTAATATTAGCAACGAGGAATAAAGGAAAGACCAAAGAATTCAGATCCCTATTTAATAAAGAGATTAAGAATTTATTTTCCTTATGTGAACTCCCTTACGTACCAGATATAATCGAAGATGGTAAAACATACTC
>JALLOG010000583.1 GCA_027717645.1 Desulfobacterota bacterium AH_259_B03_O07 | reverse complement strand
CTACAAACCTTATATCCAAGATGGAGAAACCGTGGTTGCAAGCCCACATAAAGTTTATGGACCTGAAAACAACGACCTGGTCTTGCAGTTGAGGAAGCGCAAGATAGATAAAGTCATACTGGCGGGGATGTCGGCTAATCTGTGCGTTGAGTCACATTTGAGAGAACTGCTTGAGCAAGGATTTGAGGTTGCCGTGGTAAAGGATGCCACCGCTGCTGCCCAAGTGCCTGAGGGCGATGGTTACGCTGCGGCTTTGGTTAATTTCCGTTTCTTGGCTAACGATGTCATGACCACGAACCAAGCTAAGAGGGCAATTAGTAAGG
>JALLOG010000582.1 GCA_027717645.1 Desulfobacterota bacterium AH_259_B03_O07 | reverse complement strand
TTCAACTCATGGGATGGAAATTGATAGGATGGAAGTATCATCGGATCATGTACACATTTTTCTTTCATTTCCACCAAGGTTACCAATAGCAAAAGTGGTTGGGATGTTCAAGAGCATATCGTCATCGGTAGTATTTGATGAGTATCCTGAAGTGAAGAGGGAACTAAAGCTATGGAGGAGTAATTTTTGGGAGAGGGGTTATTTTGTTAGGACAGTGGGGGACGAGGTCACAGCAGAGGTGATACGTAAGTACATAGAGTATCATAAGCATGAAGAGGTAAGTTCAAGGCAATTAAAGCTTTTTTAAAAGAAGCCCCCACCTGT
>JALLOG010000581.1 GCA_027717645.1 Desulfobacterota bacterium AH_259_B03_O07 | reverse complement strand
CTGTACCTCCTTCCTTAAAATTGGCTTTAACCTCTGAGGGCAGGGATAGTCAAAGATTTCCCAACATCTAAGCAATGCGGCACTTACATACCCATCGTAAACTTCTTTCCTCCTTCTGTGCCTTGGCTTAATTTTGTCAAGATTACTAAGTGGTCTCAGTTTCCTGATTATATATTTTCGATTCATACCTGTTCGCTTCCCAGCCTCGTCTAAGAGCCTGCCTTTTCCCATTTTTGATTTCGTCCTTAAATATTCAATTCTTACTTTCTTAAGATATTGGTTTCTTGAGTGCATATCCATAATGAAAGTAAGATAGTGTAAATCT
>JALLOG010000580.1 GCA_027717645.1 Desulfobacterota bacterium AH_259_B03_O07 | reverse complement strand
CAGTTATTGGTTTAACACCAAAAAGATGCTTTATGGTTATTTTTAAACCACTAAAAATTTGAGGAAAATAAAGCTTCTCCAGAAAACTTAGTTCCGGCTGTTTTAAAACCTTAACAGTTATTGCCATATGAATTTAAAAAATATTATTATTAATAAGTTATATATAACATAATTGAAAAAATTTGAAAGCTTTTATCCCATTTTATAAATAAACCTTTTTTATATTATCCCAAAAAATAAAAGCAGCAACCGCTATAGATAAAATAAATATTTTATGAACCTTAGGAATATTCATTATTGAGCCTTCATCCTTTTAAGTATTATGTC
>JALLOG010000057.1 GCA_027717645.1 Desulfobacterota bacterium AH_259_B03_O07 | reverse complement strand
CTTCGGTTAAACATTGAGAAATTTCCAACATCTGCAGCCTCATCCATTTTTGAAATAGTTTTAAAAAATAGGTGAAAAACTTTTATAAATAGCTTTTTTAAAAAATTTTCTTTCCGTTCTATTCGTTTCCCATACACAATATCACAGTTTTTGTCGATTAGTTTACCATACATTTCTCCCAATAACTCTGGAGGGTCTTGTAAATCTCCATCCATCATAGCAATACACTCTCCCCTTGCATAACTCAAACCCGCCGTATATGCGGCTTGGTGACCAAAGTTTCTGGAAAGTACAAGCACTTTAAATCTATTATCTTTATTATGGCATTCAATTAATTTACTTAAACTTTTATCAGTACTTCCATCATC
The DNA here is from genome assembly GCA_027717645.1 of Desulfobacterota bacterium AH_259_B03_O07. GTDB lineage: Bacteria > Desulfobacterota_D > UBA1144 > Nemesobacterales > CSP1-2 > JALLOG01. Next base: position 19,488 of record JALLOG010000057.1, on the reverse strand, counting down.
TACGCAAATAATTTCAAAGTCATCTGTAATCTCCTCTAGAACAGTGATACATCTTTCAAATAGTCTCTCAATCAATTCCTCCTCATTATAAATAGGAATAACCACGCCAATTTTTGTTTTCGACATAGAATTTAATTGTTCCATTGCAAGGATAAAGATAGTGAAAAACACCCTAATTAGAAACAGTAGTAATTTTAAACGAAAATGGGTAAAAGGGAATACAAATAAATAGGTGATAGGGGGCAGAGACCATAGGGAGGCGATAAGGGCTTGGAAATGGAGGAAGGTAGGATGAGAGAAGGTCTTGTGCATTAGCTCAAGAAGAGTTAGGATTTCAGTCGTGGTACCAATTCACCTTTTCACCGATAAAAGTAGCTAAGAATGAGAAAACAGATTTTGGTTACAGGTGGTGCGGGTTTTATAGGATCTCATCTCTGTGAAAGGCTTTTAGGGCAAGGTTATGAGGTCATTTGCGTTGACAACTTTTTTACAGGAACCAAAGATAATATCAAGCACCTTTTGGGAAAACCCTATTTTGAAATTATACGCCACGATATATGCTTTTCTCTATATGTAGAGGTAGATGAGATTTATAACCTAGCATGTCCTGCGTCTCCCATTCACTATCAATTTGATCCGGTTCAAACCACTAAAGTAAACATCTCAGGGTCTATAAATATGCTTGGTTTGGCAAAGAGGCTAAAGATTAGAATTCTTCAGGCATCAACCAGTGAGGTCTATGGTGATCCCACGGTTCATCCTCAGCCTGAAACCTACTGGGGAAGTGTAAATCCCATTGGTCTAAGGGCTTGTTATGACGAAGGAAAGAGGTGTGCCGAGACTCTGTTTTTCGATTATCATCATCAGCATGGGATAGATATAAAGGTTGGCAGGATATTTAACACCTACGGTCCCAGAATGCATCCCAATGATGGACGGGTGGTAAGCAATTTTATTATACAGGCTTTAAAGGGTGAAGATATAACCATTTATGGAGATGGATCACAGACAAGGTCATTCTGTTATGTGGATGACATGGTAGACGGCATTATCAAGATGATGAACACTACAAAGGGTTTTACTGGGCCGGTGAATCTTGGCAATCCCAATGAGATTAGCATCTTAGATTTGGCCAAGTTGATAATTGACCTTGTGGGCTCTAAATCCAAAATCATCTTTAAGCCTTTGCCCCAAGATGATCCCAAAAGACGGTGCCCTGATATTACATTGGCAAGGGAAAAGCTGGGGTGGGAACCAACAGTGGATTTAAAGACGGGTCTTAAAAGAACCGTGGAGTACTTTGAGGGGATATGCCAGAGCTTGTAAGATATATAAAATAGGGTCCCCTTCCCTGAGCATCATAGTGTCTGATCTACTCATAGATTTTTCTATGTGCCCTTTTCCTCCGACTTTCTTTAAGGATTTACAAATCTCCACTTCAGTGAGGATAATATCTAAGGCTTCCTCAATAGCTTCAGCATCAGTTTTAGCATTTAGAAGACACTTTACGCTTTTTATTTTGTCTTGGTCAATCCCTAGGTGTTTATCTATTTTTTTACTTTTCTTCATCCAGGAACCTTCCGGGTATTAGTACTGACATAATAATTAATGGAGAAGACAAGGCAAACAATACGGAATAATTCCTTAAAAAGCCCATTGACCTGAGGAAAATCTAGTTAAAAATAGGCTATAGAGAAGGAGAGACACTACTGTTGTTAAATAAAATATCCCACTTCGTTTGGAGCATAGGGCAGGCAAAATAAATATTGGAAATAATGATAGTGTATAGTGGGGCACACTTAACAAAAAAGAGGTTAAGGTTATAGCAGTCCAGGTAAGGAGCATGTATACACCGTAAGAAACCCTGAGACGAATGAATGCCCAAATAGTACATACCAAGCCCAAAATACCAAATACAAACTCAGCCCTACCTACCATTACTCTTCTGGCAGGGTCCGCTTCCCTCCCACCACACGTGATCCCAAGCTCCTAGGAGACCTCTCCAGGGGGAAGAAAGGGTCTTATGCCAGTATTCCTTCTGGGCGTCAAGAAAAGCAAAGGCATTTTCAAAGGTTATGTAGTTGATAACAAGGTAGACTATGAAACCTATTGGAATTAAGGATAAGTAAAAAAAGTCCATTTTTAAATTTTCCTTTTTAAATTCCTTCTGGGATAGATACTCTATGAAAAGCGACGGAAATAAGAAAATACCAGTAATTCGCGTAGCAAAGGCTAGCATGCCAAAAATCCCTGCCAGAAGCCATCTGCTATCCCTTGCGAAATAAAAGCTCGCTATAGTTAAAGCTAAAAAAAGGCTCTCTGTATTTCCGGCATGAAAAAAATAGGCAGTAGGAAATATTGACATATAAAAGACAATTCTTATGCTACTCGCCTGCGCGTAATTTCTGAGTACAAGCCTATTAGAGATGAAAACAGGCTATAACATGCAGCTTCCAAAAATCATAACCAACACAATGACAATTACTTCTTTGTAACGACTCATTTACACACGTAGAAATGCAGACAATGATGAAAAAATTTTTTATCAAGAAGGTTTTCGAGCAATAACATAAAATAAATTGCCTAAAGCAGAAATATGATTGAGCTCAAAATTGTTAAGACTTTTTACTATTTTCTCGGACAAGAATCCAACCCATGGAGCAAATGTATTAAATCCACCGGAATCAATTACATGAAATTGAAACGAGGTAAGCCAATTTTTTAATTTTTTCATATTGAATTTCGTGTCGTGCTGATGATCGGCCATAGGAGGACTCAGTTTCAGCTTGTCCATTACGTCCTCAATTAGGGGCCAGAGGCTGCTATAGTTAGGTGTAGTAATGAGGAACTGCCCTCCTGGCTTTAACGCTTTATAGGATTTTGACATGAGCTGATCTATTTGTCCTTCAAAAAGATGCTCGATTACTTCCTGACAGACAACTTTACTGTAATAGCTATCAGGAAGCTCCATCTCGCTGATAGATCCCACTTGAAAGTTAACATTATTTGATCCTAAGCATTGTTGCTTGGCAAAGTCAATGGATGCCTGGGAGATGTCAACACCCGTCACCAGTAGTGCCCTTTTAGCCATTTTCGATAAAAGATTACTTGAGCCGCAACCAACCTCTAATACGATATCATTGGATTTGACGTCAAACTTTTCGTCGACCAAATAAATTTTGTTGAGATGCCACACTCTCTGAATAAAAATTCCTTCGTGAATGGCTCTATATTGATAATCACCAGAAATTCCTAAATATTTTTTCACATCCCATACCTTAATTTTTTTTGATTAGTTAATTATGACAACTCTGGTTTAAAAAAGAAATTCACCGATTAATGCCGATGCCTATAAATTTGCAGATCACTCATCCTGTGGACACATATCTTTAGTCGCAAAAACCCGTTCTTTAAGGCTTGACTTTTTATCGATGAATACAGGCTTAAAGGCATAATCAAAAAATTCATGATTTATTTTAAACTGAGATTCTCCCTCGGGTGTTTTTTCAGTTTGAACAAAGTCTATACGATTCTCTTTTAAAAGCTTACACAGTTCTTCTTTTGAATTTGTTTCGTATATCTCTTTCGCCATTCTAACCCTATTTTCAATATCATAACCCCACGACCAAGCAAAAGACGGCCAGCCCTGCATTGTTTTTCTGCCTGCATAGCCGATAGGGTTATGAATTCTGTGAGTTGTTAGGAATACGTCAGCAGTATCTGTGTTTTCCAAAACCCATTTAGCTAAAGGCTGTTTTTGTACATCTGCGTAAGTCATAATTCGATCATTTTTTATGGGCATTATATCTATAAATCCAGATATTGTAAGACAAACTAGAATTATTATAGAAACTATTTTACCAATCCAACCAAGCAAAAATATCCTATAGAGCAAATACGCGGTAAATGTGTTACTAAGAATGAGCCATAAACAGAAGAACTTATGATTATTTTGCATATCAGCACTGAAACGAAACAGGCTTCCTATTACAAAAATGGACAAAAACATCAAAAATATTTTCTTTCTTTGAATATCTATTATGAAGAATGAAATAACTATAGATATCAAGCTTATCCCCAGATTAAAAAACCAGTAACGAAAAAAAGATAATATCCAACTTACAGTGTGGTTAAGAGAATGTGAAGAAAAGTAATCTACTGGAATTAAATGGCTTATAACTAGATAACCTGGCATAAATGAAAAATGGCTCTGTACATTAGGAGAACTTTGATTAAGGAAAAGTATCTGAGGAATTGCAATAGTAAGAGCAACCAAAACGGCTAGCAGGCTTTTTTTTCTATCGGGGAAGAGTAAAAAAAACAGCCCAATCAATCCAAACAAAGATATAAAGGCCATACCATGCCATAAAACTAACAATCCGGTTATTAGACCTAAAAGAGCTTTTTGTCCATATGTAGTCTTTATTTTCTTATTTATGTGCGCATCAATATAATAAATGAGAACAAGTAACACAACCGCGAAACCAAGCGACAGGTTTCTTTGGTTGATGTAAATATTCCAGGTCCAAAAGGCCGAGATGATATTGCCATCCCAGGGACCGAAAGCTACGTATCCGGGAAGGTTCCACCAAGATTTTATAAAGGAATCAAACGAATTAGGATGGTATTTCTTTAAAAATTCTACCCATGAAAGCGAGCTGTTAAACAAAAAAAGCGTTGCAGACACAAATCCAACATAGCGGCTTCCAAAAAAAAGTTTTTTAGAAAAATAATAAATTAAAATCAAGAGACATGTCCAGGACAATGCACCGGGGATATTCAGCGCATAATCCAGAGGTAGACCCATCTTCTCCAAAGCCCCGATCATGAAATCAAATAAAAAGTGATATCGGATAGCTTCGTGCGCATATAGTGGACATTCCAATGATAAATTATTACCCAAACTGAAAGATCGGATTAAAGGAATATGAAGTCCATAATCGCTCCATATAAGAAATCCAATCTTAATCTCATTTAGTTTTTCATCATATTCAAATGTGCTTGAAAAAAGTATCCAGGAAAAAAGAAATACAATTATGAAGAAGAAAACATGGATCGGTCTTAGACCGGGCGGTGCTTTGAAGAATACACGTTGGTGTATTGTGAAAGCTAAAAGAACGGCGGTTGTAACTGTGAACCCGACAGTTATAGGTTGCTCAACAAACCGACTGAAAATCAATGAAAGTATAAAAAGAAGCCAAACAGATATGAGTATTCCTATGATGTAGGCAGAGGCTATCCTCAGAAGACCACTAAAAGTCGGTAAAAAGCGAACCGTAAGTACATAACCGGACAGATAAGAAGTTATAAGGAAGATGACAGCAACTACAGACTCCATGTCACCTCTGGCGTTCCCTCCAGAATGAGGTCAACCGCTTCTTTGCCCTGCGTAACCGAGTGGTCCATATTTCCAATTTCGTATTTCCATGTACCGAACCTACCCCTTGAGTAAATGTCGTTTTCCATTAGGAAGGGCTGTATGGCTCTTAAAGCCTTGTCCCTCTCAAGGGTTGGGGTTGGATAGGCGTAATCTATATCCATTGAGTGTTTCGATACTATTAGATTCCGTTCTCCTTCTTCTAGCATCCCCGTATTGATTAGCCCATTTATTGTATCCTCAACTATCGTTTCCTTATTCTCCTTCTTAAACTCGGAGTAAGAGATCTCACACATCAAGGAGCAGTATGTATCTACCCTGCCCTTGGGGACATTGTTAGGCGAATAATTGGAAAAGTAAGTCACTCTATAAAAGGGGGATATGTCCTCCGGGAAATACATCCAACATTTGTTGCTCTCGAGTCTTTTCCTGACTCCGATACCTACAACAAACATACTGCTGTGTTTGAGTCCCTTTCTCGCCCAATCTCTTAGCTCCTGAGGAATCGGTCTCGCTATTTCTACGAATAAATCGAGGGGTGAGGTGTTTATTAAATAGTCGTATCGATCTACTGAGCCATCTTGGAAGCCGACTTCCTTTTTCTTTAGATCAATCTCGACGAGTTCCTTACCATAAGCCAGGTTTCCTTCTATATAGGGCTCCAGCCTGCGGTATATCTCCCCTGTTCCCCCATAGAGAGGAAACTTGAATTTGTTATTGGGTCCCCAGCTTACATCATCCCTCTCGTAAATTATATTCTCTATGATTCTCTTAATATTGACAACGCTTACCCGCTCGGCTATCCAGTTTTTGTCCATATGCTCTAGGGGAGTTGCCCAGACTTTGAAGTTATAGGGATACATGAAGTACCCGGCTATTCCTTCCCCGAATGTTTCGATAATCCACTCTTTAAAATCAACTGCGCTTTTGCCCTCTTTATTTTGTGCATTAATGAGTCCCGTGATGCATTTTACCTGTGCCTCTTTAGGTAGATACCTTATATTGTTTTGAAAAGGATAGGGTATCCATAAACCCATCATGTGAATCCAGCTCTCGCGCATGTGTTCTAAATAATCCTCCCCCAAATGTTTGTCAATGAAGTCGTCAAAATATTTATAGTGTGAGAATATAACATGCCCGCCTTCGTCCCAGACAAAGCCATTTTCATCTAGATGAGAAGAGGCATGCCCTCCGAGGTAGGAGTTTTTCTCGTATATCTTCCAGTTTGTGTAACCCAGTTCTCGAAGTCTATTAGCGGCTCCAAGCCCTGTAGGACCTGCACCGATTATTATAATGCGCTTAGTCATAAACCCCCCTTTTCTCAGGATAAATCATCTAATTTTACCAGAGATCTATGCGTTCTTCTTAGAGAGAGGTTATGTTTCCACAGTAAACCAATACCAACAGGGTTAACTATAATGAAAAAAACAAGTTGGGTAATGATAGAGACAGCAATAGCCATCTCTTTCTTAATACCAAAGAGAGCAAAAGAAAGAACAAATGCAAACTGAAAGGTTCCGATAAAACCCGGTCCTGATGGAATCATAGTACTGAAATTTATAATTACAAGCACTAAAGCAGTATGTGCTAGAGAAAGTGAAAGACCAAATGCTAGGATGATGAGGTAAATAACTAAACCTTCTAAGAGCCAGATTAAAGCCGAGAAAATCCATACAATTGCAAAACCATCTGGAGAAGATATCCCACGAAGACCAATAAGAAATGCCTCGAACTTGTTAGTTAGCCATTTACCCAATGATTTATAGTTATGTCTGGATAAAAGAGATATATTTCGTATATAGCCTTCGTATCTCGTTAGAAGAAAAATCCCTATAAGTATTGTGAAAAATATCGCTCCAGCTGCCCAACCGAGATCGTGCACCCACTTTTTTTGTGGTGAAAACACTAGCACCACAGCCAAAAGCAGCACCAGTGTAAGCCCATCAAAGACACGCTCAACTAAGATAGTAGCCAAGGCTGAAGAACCACTAACTTCTTCTTTTTCCTTCAGAAAGTGAGCCCTAAAAAGCTCCCCCATCCTTAATGGCAAGATGTTATTAGCCATATATCCAACAATAAGCACAGGTAATATGCATTTAACTCGAAGGGATTTTATAGGTAAGAGTAACCTCTGCCATCGAAGGCTTCGTGGAATAAATGTTGCCACGTAGACTAGAGCAGCTAAAATCAGCCAGTGGAGTTTCACTCCAATCAAAGCTTTTCCAATTTGATCAAAATTAGCTTTGTATAGTGCTAAGACTAAAAAAATTATACTAAAGGCTATACCTATAATTATTTTCAATATAAGTCCACTAATGTCTAAGGTCGTTTATTTGATTATTCTTCATAACTCTACCCAAAGCAGAGGGAACATATTACTCATCAATCCCCGTTCTCTCTTCTAGTTCTAGAATTGCTTAACCCCCTTCTCAACTCATAAACCTCTCGTAGATTTTGGAAACAAGCCCTAATGAGCTTCCACTTCACTATTGATACTTCTCCCGTCTTCCTAGGTAGATGTGTGACAGGGATCTCTTTTAAGCGATACCCTTTGCGCTTCGCCGTAATAGACAATAAAATAGATGGGGCAAAAACATCGTTGTTGATATCTTTAAGACAGTCTTCCAAGCAACTTCTTCGGATGAGCTTAAATGGCGAATTAGCATCTCGGAAGTGAAAGCCAAACAAAACAAAATTAACCAATATTAACAGACGAGTAATAATGAGGCGCGGGAGCGGGTCGTGCCTTATGGCTCTATAGCCAATAACAAGGTCGTTTGTTTCAATTTCTTTATATAGCTTCCAGAAATCCTTGGGATCATTCTGATAGTCGCTATCGGTGTGGAATATTAGCTCACATCTTGCGTCTTCCAAAGCAAGCCGGAGCGCTTTACCGTGTCCACCGTTCTTTGGAGGTCTCAGAATTCTTATGCCTTGCAGTTCCTCAGCCAGACCTTTAATAATCTCAGGGCTTTTATCAGTGGAACAATCATCAACTATAACCATCTCAGAACCGGGTATAGGGGCAAGAACTTCAGAATAATAATCCCGAACTGTCCTCTCTATTATCTCCTCTTCATTATATACCGGCATCACCAAAGAAACAGGAATCAATTGTTTGGGATTAAATGTATTCACCGTGTTTCGAGGCTTATAATATATATTAACTCAAAGACTTTTAAAAGCATATAACACATAAACTTGTAGTGTTTCCGATTAGTTTGAAAATTTAAACCTGAATTGCCTAATTTTCTTTAAAAGGTATCATAGTCATATCTTAAGGATGTCACGGTTCAAAAAACTATATAATGCCTTTATCCCCTGTATTCATAATTGTCTCCATTGTTTTTGGCTTCGCTATAACCCTTCTCCTTAAAGAAAAATTATTACTCGAAGAGAGAATTTTTTACGGGATACTAATCGGTTTTGCATCCTCTACCTGGATTGGCTTCATAGAGTCACTTTACTTTGGTCTTGATACTAAAACAATTATTATCACCTCTTCCGTTCTGCTACTGTCAACCCTGCTGATACTGTATATTACTTTTTTTAAAAGAAAGCATGCATTCTCCTATAAAGCTATTTCTCAGTCTGAGGTGCTTTTACCAATCTTAATCCTTATCTGCATTTTTTTACCCCTTTTTTACATCTTATTTAGCAGAGTGATACTCTGGAAGGTGGGCGGTCTTTATACAGGACTTGCCTATAATCTGGGAGACCTTCCTTATCACTGGAGTATAGTTAATTCCTTCCTTTTTGGTGAGAATTTTCCTCCTGAACATACGCTTTTTAACGGATACCCCCTACGCTATTATTTCCTCTCAGATTTCTTTACCGCACTCCTTATAAAATCGGGTCTAAGTCAATGGAGCGCTTATACCTTTCAGGGTGTAGTACTCAGCATAGTGCTTTTGGCGGTAATTTATTTATTTACATACCGTTTTACCCATAACAAAATAGCCGCTGCATTAAGCCCTTTTCTTTTTTTCCTTAATGGAGGCCTGGGTTTCATACAGTTTTTCAAAGATTTAATTATAAATAAAGGGGCACTTACAAATTTTTTATTGCACCTCAAGGATTACACCAATATGGGAGAACTCGGATACCGATGGATAAATACCACAACCTCTCTCCTTGTTCCTCAAAGAGCATTCTTATTCGGCTTTCCGATATCAATCTTAGCCCTCACAATGATGTGGGTTGGTATTGAGAAGCGTTCAAGAGCACACTTTGCATTTGGGGGTTTCATAGCAGGCATGCTTCCTCTTTTTCATGCCCACAGCTCTCTTTCTTTGGGTATGATAAGCTCGGTTCTTTTCCTAATTTTCCCATCGGTATTGTGGCTTTGGTTTTTCGTACCCGCAGGCGTTTTATCTATACCACAGGCATTGTACCTAATGCCCCGCGGAGAATCTGTGGGGCATTTTTTTAATTTGCATCTGGGATGGGTAGCAAACGAAAATAACGTTTTTTTGTTCTATTTAAAAAATACAGGAATCTTTATCCCTATTCTGATCGTAACACTTATCCTCAGTAAAACACTTAACTCCACGCAGAAGAAATTCTTTATTCCCTTTATGCTTCTTTTTTTAATTGCAAATGTCTTTCAATTAACACCCTGGGATTGGGATACTATAAAGGTGCTGATATATTTTTACATTGGCTCTATGCCCTTTGTAGCTTACGGGTTAGCCAGTCTATGGAAGAGTACATATAAGATTATCCCTATTCTACTTGGAGTTACCCTAGTTTTTTCCGGGATTACAAGTGTTGTAAGCACAATTCCTAAATATTACATGGAGAATAATAATGAAGAATTGGAGCTTGCTGATTACATAAAGAATACAACGGAGCCTAAGTCTAAGTTTCTTACCGCTCCAGCCTACAACCACTTTGTTCTTCTTACAGGCAGACGCATACTTCATGGATGGGCGGGAAGTCTCTGGGCTCAAGGGATAGATTATAATAAAAGATTAGAGGACATAAAAAGAATGTACAAGGGGGGTAGAGATTCAAAACATCTCCTTAATAAATATGGCGTGGACTATGTTATAATAGGACCTCCTGAATTAAGAGAGAAGATGAGACCAAATTTGGAATTTTATAAGAGCAATTTCCCGATTCTTGTCCAGACGGATAATTATTATGTGTTTAAGCTAAAATAAATAATATTATATGATCATGCTCTCAAGGATTGCCAACCGCTACATCTTCTTAGAATGCCCACTAGGCATACCTTAGCATTTTTTCAGGAATCATTAAATAATATTTTTTCTCAGTACAGACAATTAAGGGAATTAACTGAGAACCTTCCGAGAGGTTGATGGCTCGTAACTCTTCAAAAAGTAAAGGGGTCTTCGGTTGGTTTCATTAAAGATTCTGCCCAGATACTTCCCGATAAAGACCAGCTGTCAGGGCAATCTCCTTACCAAAATTCCTACTCAAGTCAACTATAGCAACTCTTGGATCGGATTTTCGTATATGTTGTATAACCTCCAATGTTTTGTCAGAGCTTCCATCATTAACGTATACAATTTCAGCATCTAAGGTCATAGATTTTAAGACAGTAGATATTCGATTATGAAACTCAGGCAACACCTCCTCTTCATTATAAGCTGGTACAACAACAGAAAGTAACCTATCTGCAAGGTTAACTTCCTTTTTGGACTGAATATCGGTGCTCTTTTCCTTACTTGCTATAAAAGGGTACAATATGAATGCAATAGAGATTACAGAACTTTTTTCACATCGGCAAGACCCAATCTATTAAATTGTGATATATGTTTAAAATTTAAGCTCTCACCTCAACTATTCTTCTTATTCTTACTAGTGCAAACTTTATTTGAAAACAATAAACTTGTATCCGAAGAAATTCCACAACATTGTAATTATTAAAGATGCAAGTGCTCCAAAATTTGCCCAAAGTGTTGGTGGGACGTTTACATTAGGCCCTAAAACATTAACAATAAACGATGCCACCGCCACATTAATAAATAATGCACCACCGCTTATAGCAAGAAATTTAAGAAACTGTTTACCCCAATCTCTACTCTGCGGACTCTGAAATGCCCAATGCTTATTCCAAAGATAACTGTTTACGCCCGAAACTATAAAAGAAACTGCTTTAAACGATGAAAAAAGAAGCCCTCTTTCTATCCCAGTTATGTACATCAACAGATTCAGGATGCCGAAATCTATTGCAGTATTCGAAAGTCCAATAGCAACAAATTTCCCAAATTGAAAAGAGATGGGCCACCTTGTACCAAGATTAAACGTTAAATAAATCCACAGGGTAACAAAGGTTGGAATAATAACCAGCATTAACCATTTTGACCCTATAAGAAAATCAGGTATTGGAATTTCGTCTTTAAGATTATTTATTATAAAAAGTACAAAGACTGCTGTAATTACACCAAGGACTAAGCTGTTCCTTAAATCAGAAAATTTAACTATATTAATCATTATATGGATTCGGATTATAGCCCTTTAATAAAGCACTTTTTTAAATTGAGAATTTATCGGTTTGGTGATAAATATACAAAAATTTGCTTAAGCTTAAAACATGAATTTATGATATTACACATTTCACTAAGTCTATTCTTAAAATTACACTGACGAGATATGAAAAGACTATATGCCTTTTTCATTTTTGAGTTATAGTTCATTTTATTTAATTTCTCTTTAATTCCTCTGACCTGAATAAATTCAGGGGGTAATTTCTGTATTTAACATCATAGCTAAGCAAGAACATCGGATTCAAACACTAAAGAAACTAAGGTTAAGCTCTTTAATTGTATACTCCTAACCATAAATTTAGTCTTATTCTTATTACTTCCAACAGCTTTTTTGTCATTCCTTTTAATTATACACGCGACTTTGAATCGTTTCTCCAAATAATCGGCACTTCTTTAGCTTTAAATCTCAACTTTTGTGCAATCACCAATAGCTCTGGATCAAAAGCCCACTGCCAAATGGTCTGTAATGAGAAAATCTGTTCTGCAGCATGCGATGAAAATGTTTTGAAACCTGCTTGTGTATCTTTTATCTTAAGTCCATTAATAATACGCACGATTAATTTAAAGATCAGTCCAAGACGCTCTCTAAAAATAGACTGATAGACAGTAATGAAAGTGCCATTCACCCTGCGAGATCAAATCAATACATCAAAACCATTTTCTAAGTATGAATGCATTTGCCCAATCTGATCAATAGTAGTAGAATTATCTGCATCCATAAATAGTCTGAACTCTCCTCTGGAATTAAGCATACCACGATTAACTACCCATCCCTTACCACGGTTTTCTTTATTGTCGATTAATTACATATGGGGAATTTCATTGATCAGTTTTGATGTAATTTCAACTGTCTTGTCTTTAGATCCATCATTGACAACTATAACTTCATACAAATATGATTGTCGAGATAGATAAGCTTCAATGCTGTGCAAGGTTAATTCTATTGAATTTTCCTCGTTGTATGCCGGCACTATTACTGAAAGGTATAAACTTCGGTTTTGTGATTTGTCCATTAAAAATTTTATTCCTCACCTAGCCCGATATAGTCGATTCTTGACAATCACATCAGTGTTTCTGATGCATAAGTAGTTAATAGCATTTAAACGGCATATATGAAATGCATTAGATAAAAAAAGAGGTATAAGTCCTATGAAACACATATTTCTGAACTTGTAAAATTTAAATTGATGATCTTTTCAATACCAACCCTTTAGCCAGAGCCTTAAATTATATTGTTCAGAATTTAAGGAAAAACCGTATGTAAGAGGGGAGAAAAATATAAATCCCAGAATAAATATACTTATCAAAACCACTGCAACTATTGTCCGGTAACGCTTTATCCTATCGAAACTATCAAATAATAAAAAGCTCATTATAACGATAGATATTATGAGTGCAGGGAAATAATGATACAGAAACATAACACGCTTAATATTTATAAATGGTATAAAATTGAAAAGCCATCCTGTATATAAAAACACCTTTGTCTCCGGTGGACTAGCCCTCCAAAAAACAATGCCAAAAATCATAGACAAAAAAGCTAACCACCAGATAAAAGGATTACCTAAAAGATAAATCCTTGAGATATCATCTGGAGATTTCTCTTCAAACCAATAATATATTGCACGAGCCATAACAGGCCATGTATAAAAATTGCTTGAGTTGGGATGAGTTGCAGTGAGATGAGCACTTGCGGAATACATTGTTTTGTTAAGTTCGATAAACTTCCGGGAATAATTTATTGGTTTAATTGATTCGTCTGATTCAACCGAAGAGCCCTCGAGAGTCTTTAAAAAACCAGGAGACATAAATGCATCGCCTAGTCCACTTTTGTTAAGCAATGAAAAATGAACTGCAAAAATTGACATATATACACAAAATGGCAGCAAAACAAGCATAACCCCTCGAAACATGATATCTTTTATGGGGCTTGCACCCGAAATAAATTTTTTGACGATATCCCAACAGGAAACAAACCACGCCAGACCAAAAAATGACAATCCAGTCCATTTCACAGATGCCGAAAATGCGAGGAATATCCCCGCTGCAAAAAGAAGGAGCAGCTTATTTGAGTAGTTGCGATACCAAAAAAACAATGTTAGTCCAAAAAAACCAAAAAATAAGAGCATTGAATCTAATAAAATGAAATGTGAGTGAACAAGAATAGCGTTTTCAAAAACTATTGTGATACCTGCGAAAAATGCAGCTATTTTTGAGCCATTAAGAGAGCGAACAAAAAAGAAGATACATAATGGTAGAAGTGCACCGAATAGATTGGGCATCAGTCTAAGTGCAATATAAGAAGCATCAGTGTACTGACCACCTATCACTTCAAAATCTAATCCCGGTTGAAAACCAAAAATGTAAGTACTGAAAGAAATAAGTAATTTCCCAAGCGGAGGATGTATATCAAAAATATAATTCCCAGTTAAATATGCACTTGCCATCTTGCCAGTATGAACTTCGTCGAATACAACCTGGCTCGGATGCCAAATGAATGCAAACCGAGTTACAAAGCCAAGAACAACAAGAACAATAGGCATGATGTATTTATTATTTAATATTCTGGACATTGTATATCAAAGATTTCTCTTTTTAATCCCCCATTTTTTTGCCTAAAACAATGTTGGCTCTTAATAAAACACTTTCACGATTTGCCTTAGGACAGGTTTCTAATATGTTGTTATCCCACAAAATATATTTTATGCCATCTCTACAAATCAAAGAGGGGGGCACCAGTGGCAAGATAAGATCTAGCAATATCCTGCCGAAGGTGCATTAAATAACCTTTTCCCTGTGACCAAAGCCATCCAGTATACCCAATATATATAGGCCTACCAGTTAGCATAGGTATAAATTGATTAGGATTGTTGCTCGTAAGAAAACGAGCGTTTGGACTCGTGTTTTCTTGAATCCATTTGGCTCTTTCTATCCCCTTCAAGCCATAATATCCATAATAATTGCCCCTAAAATGATATATACGTGATAAAATATCAATCATTCCTGAGAAGTTAGCAAGAAAAACAAACAAAATAAAAACATAGGGTATAATTGAAAGTCTTTTATAAAAATGTTGGAATAGAGATATTGTACAAATTAACGAGAAAATCCACCAATAAAAAAGAATCTTGTTGTTATCAAATTCCCAAGGTTGAAAGAGAAAAATGTTAGGAATAATAAAAAGAAGTAGACTTGGAACGATAAAAGGCTTTATCTTTGAACTATAGTCTTCTCCATTTCTTCCACTTAAGAAAAAGAAGATGTTAACTGCAATAATCCAAAACCAAAAAGGATTTGTATCGACTCCTGCTACTCCCTGATCACAACTGAACCAATTATTATTATGCGTACACATCATCCTTCCTAGTTGTGGTCTAAAAAATGAAGAATTCCACGTGGCAGATATCAGAAAAATAACTTCTGGCAGAGCAATAATACTTCCCAAAATTCCTGTCTTAAATCAAGAACGCCAATTAGTAACATCATAAAAAAACCAACCAAAAAATAATAATAGAAAACGCAATGAAAGAATGTGTATGCCAAAATGCTATTATACCCCATACTATAACCCATCTCCATATGTTTAGGTCTCTACGACTTGAAATAGATCCCAAAAATATGAGTAGTGCAAGCGAAGCACCAGTAGCAAAACTCCTCTGATGAGAAAAAAATGAAATAGTAGTCACAATCCACACAATATTGAGAGGTGATTCAGATGCAGCTTGCTCACCAGATATAACTGGATGCTCTAACATAAAAGGATCAACTGTCTTAAGGCGGCCAATCATATCAAGATGGTATGCGGAATCTCCCCAACCTAATGAAACTGCAAAAGGTAAACCTTTTTCATCAAATACCAAGACACCAAAAAGAACTGCTAAATATAAAAAAATAAGGATAAAAATACCAACAAAAATTGGAGAAAAAAATAGCGGAACTTAATATGAGAAGGCATCTTAATTTTAAAAACTCGAAATTTTCTCCAAAGGACGATCAGGGCTGCAGCAATCAATACAATCCACAATAAAAATAAGGCTGCTGGCCACGATCATGAAACCAAAAGAAAAGAAAGCAGTAAAAACGTACTTATTCCAAGTCCCAACACAACACTCATAAAGAAAAACTCAACTCGTCTTAACTTCTTTTCTGGATCAAGAAAGAATAAAAAAAGTACTCCGAGAGTAATTTGTAATAAAAGAAAAAAAACTGCAAATATAGGCATGATCCTTTATTCCTAAAATCCCTTTCCAAAATAAGTTTTACATAAAAATCACATGAGAAAACAGCAAATGTTTAAAAATTCTCATGGCCATTCTATTACTTCAATCTTATTCAACCAAAATTATTGAAAGGTTATGCATAAATTGCCACATCATTACAATTTTTTTCAATACATAAAATCTGTCAGATTTCGATTGTATGTCTTTATTCTTTAAATGAAAAATCAAGTTTTGTTTTTGCCTAAGTCTTTTGAAAATATCTCGGATTAGATTTTATTCGGTTTTATATCTTTGTCCGTGAAAATTACCCTTTACCCAGTCAATTCCATGATATAAAATCTTTTAGCGTTTTACATTCTTTGTTTCGTCAACTGAACTGCCATTTACAACTATAACCTCGTAATCCCTAAATGTTTTCTCGAAAAGATAAAAAATGCCATAATACATACTACAAAAACACAAAAAAAGGCACAAGCCCTTAGAGAATTAAGGGATAAAATAATAGAAGAAAACAATATCGATGTAGAGATATTGGTGAATGATAATGGTAAGTAAACAAAAGAAGAAGGGGGTCAACAAATTATAACCCTTGTTGTTATGGCAACAATTAAATTAAAATTCATAGACCTCAACCAGACCTAAAGTGTCCTTAATAACCTTTTCCATATTCATCTTTTCCTCAAGATTGTCAATTTGTTCTATACGGGTCTTTGTTTTAGGATGAGGAGCTAGTATAGAACAACAGTCCTTATATGGTTTAATAGACATTTCATAACTTCCGACATCTTTAGCTAAATCTATTATCTCACGCTTATCAAAGCAGATAAGCGGTTGTAGAATTGGTAATGATATACCCCCCATCACTGCTTTCAGATTGTCCAAGGTTTGAGAGGCAACTTGTCCAATACTGTCACCCGTAGCGATCCCCTTGTATCCGCGGTCCTTAGCAATCTTTTCCGCCACTTGCAACATCAGTCTTCGAAACAATACCAGTTCATAACGAGATGGAATCCCTTTTTCAAGCAACGAAAATTGAAAAGGGTTATAAGGAGCAAGATAGACGCGAGACTCAAATCCATAATTACTAAGCAATCTAACTATATCCGCAATCTTAGATCCAAGAACCGCTTTGTTGGCAGAATAGCTATGAAAATGGATGTAATTCACCCTGCAGCCACGTTTCATCATTAGGTACGCTGCAACTGGAGAATCTATTCCACCCGATAAAAGACATAAAACAGTTCCGCTCACCCCAACCGGTAAACCACCCAGTCCTTCAACCTTTTTAAAATATACGAAAACCTCTTCTGCAATTTCAACATGTATTGCCAGATCTGGATTATTAAGGCGTACTTCAAGATTATATCTATTTATAACCTCTTTCCCTATCCTTTTTGCCAACTCCAGAGATGTATGGGGAAAGCTTTTATCAGCCCTTTTGATAATTACGCCAAAGGTAGGGGAGTCTTTTATCACATCCCCCAGTTTCTCAATCACAGTATCGATTATGGCTTCAAGACTTTTCTTCATCCTATAGGAATGAGCAAACCAACTAACACCAAAAACTCTTTTTATAGAATTCAGGTCCCCATCTTCTAATATCAACCTACCATTAAGTCTTCTGATTCTTCCGCCACTTGATTTTTTTAGATTCTCAATGAGTATATTTTCGAATGATCTCCGGTTCTTTCTCTTTAGGGCAAGCTCCCCATAATGTATCAATGTCGTCATAAAAACTTACCTTTTAAACATGTTGATTTACTCTAAAGATGTGATGCATCATTAAAATTTACATGATATATATTTTGAAACCTGTAATAACCACTATTGAATAAACCTGATTTTCTACTTATAACATATTACCTGATTTAAACATATAAGATCACGTTTCAATGACAAAGATAAAACTAATTTTATTAATTTTTATATTCATTTCATTGTCTTGCGGAAAGACCGAAAAAAGCGAAAAGGTCAAAGAGGATAACAAACAGCTTACGCCAGAATCTACAACCCCCGGGAATAAAATCGTTGCCCTTGTTGATTCGAAACCTATCTACGAAAAAGATATTCGTGACAGAAAACTTGAATGGGTCATAGCCGATGAAATCCTGTTCCAAACAGCACTCATGCAAGGCCTGGATAAAGATGAAAAGATTAAAAAGAGGCAATAGACCATATCATAGCCAGAAACTGGCCATTCTATAGCCAATTTCGTAAAACGACAATTGAAATCGTGTATTCAAACCCGGTCGTATAGAAAAAGATATCTTATAACGGTCCACCCCAGCCAAGGGGGTTCATGGATTACTACATGCCCCCAAAGAATATCTAGCCGCCTATTTATTCAATAACCATGTAAGCTTAAGGGTATGAAAAGATGAAATGTATAAATACATTTCTATTTTGTTTCTCATTTGTATTCTCCAGGGGCATAGGCTTGTGGCAACCCAGAAAGAGAGATTGCCCCATCGCGGAACCTGTGCTGAGTATATGCTAAGTACTCATCGCGTGATTGGATAATCCCAGCCATCGTTATATGGTATGGAATAAATAAACCCGTACACGCTGAGCCAGGTCGAAGTGTGAATGTCAAGATATGATATGAGGTATGAGCGGCTTCCAGCCGCGATCGGTATGGCGACCTGAAGGTCGCCGCTACATTATTTATTTACACTATGATCTTGCGGGCGTGCAGGAACGTCCTAACTGTCATAAGGTAGGCTTTTCTATAACCCTGTTTATATCTTTTCTCAAGGCTCAAGAAAGGAGAGGCTTGCCGCTGGATGACATAAAAAAAGCCAGGCAACCATTGTTTGATTGCCTGGCTTCCCTTTTTACCTAATTAACAGGAATAGCTAGGACTTAAATCCTAGCTACCCCTTTCGTCCTCTTTTATTAGTTACCCTCTTTCTTTCTTCTTCTGATAAGCCTGTATCCAATCGCAATCGCAGGTACCAGAGGTATGAGTATGTTCGCCATAGCTGTTCCTAGCTGTAGCTGTACAGGTCCAGCTACTACCGTACAACCTCCGCCTCCGCCTGTTTTTGGTGTTGGTGTTGGTGGTTGTGGTGTTGGTGTTGGTGTTGGTGTTGGTGTCGTTGTTGGTGTTGGTGTTGGTGTTGGTGTTGGCGTCGGTGTTGGTGTTGGTGTTGGTGTTGGTGTTGGTGTCGGTAGTGGGTTTTCTGCAGCCCCTATTGAAGCATCCCTGATAACACCTTTATAGTCTGTCGCTGGAAACGGTGCCTCCCCAGCTAGGGTATTCTTTACCCCTGCTGTATTACATTGTGCTCCTGCCGGAAGATTGTAGTCAAATTCACTATTGTCTACAAATTGTACGGCTGAGCTATCCTCTGGACCTAAATCATTCGCTCCTACT
>JALLOG010000579.1 GCA_027717645.1 Desulfobacterota bacterium AH_259_B03_O07 | reverse complement strand
CTGGCGAAACTGAGAAAAGGAAATTTGCTGCTTCTTTTAATTCCTCGTTTGAATCCGGTATCTATTCAACTCCGGCGAGTCTCTACCACTAAATCCTATTTCATTATTGCCAAATTTAATTAGCATCTTAGCTTCTAAATCTAATTTAAAACGTTCATTCGAGTTCATCTCACGCCAGATGCTCATGTAATGATTAGATTCTTCTTTTTTATCTTCTAAAAGAAAGCTAGAAGCTAATTGTTCTCTTTCTTTGTTATTTAATTTAATCTTCTTCACTTCGTCTTCTTCCCCCGACATACATGTCTGAGTTTCTTGTAAATTTTGTCGGAG
>JALLOG010000578.1 GCA_027717645.1 Desulfobacterota bacterium AH_259_B03_O07 | reverse complement strand
GTTTTTTTACTATGTGGTGGAACCGTAATAGGAAGATTACCACCAGTACTGCTAACTATTTGTCCAACACTTCCAGGAAAGGTCGAGTAATAGTACGCCTTTACTTTTATGTCTTTATAAGCAATATCCGCTGTATTCTCAATCTTAAAGCTACTAAATATTGCAACTCTGGCGGCAATATAATATGAAAAGTCTACCACCTTAAG
The DNA here is from genome assembly GCA_027717645.1 of Desulfobacterota bacterium AH_259_B03_O07. GTDB lineage: Bacteria > Desulfobacterota_D > UBA1144 > Nemesobacterales > CSP1-2 > JALLOG01. The sequence continues at coordinate 124 of JALLOG010000578.1, read as the reverse complement.
ATACCACTCAGGATGAAGGATCATCGATTCTTTTGGCTTTACTTCTTCAGCAATAGAATTACCACTAATTGTTGAGAGAAATAAAAAAATAATTAGAAAAAAAGATTTCACGATACCATAATGA
>JALLOG010000577.1 GCA_027717645.1 Desulfobacterota bacterium AH_259_B03_O07 | reverse complement strand
ACCGAACATAGGCTTTATACCTGGAATATCCACAAAAAAGCTCATCTCCACCATCTGCCGAAAGCGCGACGGTAACATCTTTCCTGGCAAGTTGAGAAACTAGATATGTAGGTATTGCCGAATGGTCTCCAAAGGGCTCGTCATAAATCTCAGGAAGTTTACAGATTACTTCTGCTGTATCCTTGACTGATAAATAGTATTCAGTATGATCGGTTCCAAGATAGCTTGCTATACTCTTAGACCAATGCGCTTCGTTAAGACTGCTTTCATCAAAACCTATTGTAAACGTCTTTAATTTACTGCCAATATTATGCTGAAGTAATGCTGTTAC
>JALLOG010000576.1 GCA_027717645.1 Desulfobacterota bacterium AH_259_B03_O07 | reverse complement strand
AATATCTCAAAAGAGGCAAAGAAGAGATTAAGCTGGTTTGATCACTACAGAAAAACCTGTAATGCCAGATTAACTTGCAGGTATTTTGGGATTTCTCCTCAAACATTTTACCGTTGGAAGAAAAGATTCAATCCCTATGATTTAAGTACGTTAGAATCCAGGTCATCTAGGCCACTTAGGAGAAGGAAACCACAGACTCCAGCTGAGGTAGAAGATAGGATTAAGGAACTTAGGCGGCAGTACCCTAGATGGGGGAAAGATAAGATAGTGATACCTCTTATAAAAGAGGGAATAAGAGTATCAGCCTCTACAGTGGGCAGAGTGATAAAGAG
>JALLOG010000575.1 GCA_027717645.1 Desulfobacterota bacterium AH_259_B03_O07 | reverse complement strand
CATTTGAATTAGGTTTACCACCACCTGGAGGAGATGGATTTGAACCAGGAGATGCAAATGCGGACGGTTTTGTAAATTTAGCTGACTTGGGCGTAATAATTAATGCATTCAGAGGTACTCCAGCACCCGGCAATGGGGACTGTAATGGGGATACCTTTACGAACCTCGCTGACCTTGGGTGCGTCATAACTAAGTTTAGAGCCCAATAACGGAGATGACCTAGAATTAAAAATTAATTATTAAAAGGAGGATTAAGAAATTTGTAGGGAAAAGCTTGACGGGGGTGTGCTAGTACTACTCCAACTGCAACACCAACACAGACACAGAGGCCT
>JALLOG010000574.1 GCA_027717645.1 Desulfobacterota bacterium AH_259_B03_O07 | reverse complement strand
ATCGTATTCCAACCCTGTCCCTTTGGAATATGGTTGATATAGCTTAGTTCACATTCGATTGGCTGAAGTTGGCCTAATTCAAATTCTTCAAAAAAATTATCGATGGTATTCATTACATCCTCGAAATTCTTGATGACGTGGGCATATCGAGGGTAATCGCTTTGTCTGCGTCGCCAATTGAAATAATATCTATCGAACTGAAATTGTACCAATTGATCATCTGATTTATTTATAAACCATACTCTTTGAAATGGTATCCCTGTAACTTTATCTAATACAATTTCACCTTTAACTGTTGCTATCGGTGGGGCATGTTGGATAGTCGGATAATC
>JALLOG010000573.1 GCA_027717645.1 Desulfobacterota bacterium AH_259_B03_O07 | reverse complement strand
TTAATTCATTTCGGATTGATAAAAACTTGTTGGTTAAGACTTCAGCCCCGAAACCAGGCGTGGGTTTCGGGCTTTTTTTTCGGGTGTTTTAAAGTGATAGTGATTTGATATATTATAAGAACGTTATCTTATTAGAGTTTTTGAGGAGTTCATATACGTAATTTCAATCAATAGAAAAGTTAGGATACTAGTAGGCTGTTTCAGGCCGTGACTAGAGTGAAGGGGTTCTGGTTTGTTTGTGGTGGGTGTGTGAATTATATTGGTAAAGTAGGTAGTTGTGTGTTATAGTTTGGTTGTAGTTGAGGAGACATTAAGGTTGCGAAAGTTCAAATA
>JALLOG010000572.1 GCA_027717645.1 Desulfobacterota bacterium AH_259_B03_O07 | reverse complement strand
ACGCCGAACGAGGAAGGCGGGGAGCTCAATCGATCCTCTTCGTGACTGAACGATGCGTGTTCGACTTGACTGCCAAAGGATTGCGTCTGATCGAAGTGGCCCCTGGGGTCGATGTCGGAAGAGACATAGTCCAGAAGATGGGGTTCACGCCCGTTGTGGCGGAAGAGCTCGGTGTGTTGAACCTGGTGTGAGCGGAGTCCTAAGACTGTTTTCGGTGGCGTTGTTGACGACCCGTGGGCCGTTGCATCTCGATGCATAGATACGAATTCTCCCTCCAGTATCCCAAGCCCTTGACACCCGAGGAGCTCGCAACAGTCAATGACGTCGCAAGAT
>JALLOG010000571.1 GCA_027717645.1 Desulfobacterota bacterium AH_259_B03_O07 | reverse complement strand
GTCATAGGGATTTGTTTTCCAAAAATTTAATTGCTCATACGACTGTTCAGCTAAATTGTTATAAGACTTTTTTCCTTTATCATTCATTCTTATTAATGTAACTTGCTTTAGGACATATAAAAGAACTTAAACTTTCTGTAATACAATGACTAAGGAAGTTTTTTATTAAGACATTTAGAGGTATTTTGACACAATCTGTACAAAATAATCAATTTCATCATTTTAAATTAACGATGTTAATTTATAGGCACCTCTTTAAACACCGCAGTTATCACAAATCTTTTGAATTGTCCTTGGAAATATAGGTACAGATTGAATTTAATTGTATTAATAG
>JALLOG010000570.1 GCA_027717645.1 Desulfobacterota bacterium AH_259_B03_O07 | reverse complement strand
TGTACGACCACAGTCTGATCCTCTGATGTTACCCACGACCGCAGACACTCATCGGCCACTCAGGGATGACATTCGACCCTCTATGACGTTGATATAGGTGTCAACCAGTCCGACGGAGAAAGGCGAAGCATATGGACACCAAGTCCCGGGTTCGTACCACCGATGGCATTGATGGTAAGGACGCAGTCGGCCTCTACCTAGACGGGATCGCCCGCACGCCCCTACTCAACGCCGCAGAGGAGGTTGCGTTAGCCCGCCGGATCGAAGCGGGCGTGTTTGCACGCGCCATTCTCGAAGGCCACGCGGAAACCACATCGGATACCACCACTAAGGAAC
>JALLOG010000056.1 GCA_027717645.1 Desulfobacterota bacterium AH_259_B03_O07 | reverse complement strand
TGAGACTCTCAGTTTATATTTTGATACCCTGCAGCTTGCTGCAGGGAGTTTCATTTAAGAAATGAAGTTATTTAAGGATACGAAGGTCTGATAATAATTTTATAAGAGGGGAAAGAAAAGAAGATTGAATTGACATTCTCAATAATTATTTAGCATACTGCCATTCGTCCTGAAATGGGTTGTACTTCAAATTGTCATTATCATCGGCATACTCCCAAGTATCCTCGAAAGCATTATATTTCAAAGCATCTTTATCATCTGAATACTCCCATATATTTTCAAAGGTATTGTAGTTCAAGACGTCATCCTCATCAGCATAGTCCCATTCATTTTCATAGTAATTGTATTTCAAACTGTCCTTAAGGTCAGTGTCATCGAAATCACTATCCCAATAATCTTCAGCCAGAGAATTTGTGACAAATATTATCAATATCAATATTAAAATGAATTTCATATGCTTCATAATTTCTATTTATTCTTGAGTGAATATTTTAATTTTAGAATTCTAAACTAACTATTTTCTGAACCCGCTACTTCATAGTAGCGATTCGCTATATAATGAATAAATTAATCGAGCTTATTGATGGAAAATATGTTTTATCCAATCTTTGATTATAAAAACAATCAATATATAAATTATACATATATACCAAATTACATGCTAAACTTTAATATAGACACAGAAACTCAAAGAACGATTTTTGAAAGGTATTTTGCAAATGATATTGCTTTTCTGAAAAAAGATTATGCTGAATCATGGCATTCTTCAAAGTTAGCTCTTTCATCTTTTTATACATTAGAAATTTCCCCAAATAAAGAAAAATATGAATTCTTACCACAAGCCGAATTTAAGGTAGGCACTTGTTATACTGTAGATATACCCAAAAATTTCATGCCTGGGAAGGGTATTTATCATACAAAAGATGGAATTCATTTAAGGTTAAAGACAGAAGACAAACAAGTTATAGGAGTAATTTTCCCAAAATTAGAAGATTTATTTTATTTAAGAAATTTAGCAGCTGAAGATAATCTTTCATTTATACCAAAGATTATTGAGGGTGCTGATTTAATATCCCTTGACGAAATCCATATTGATGCAGAATTTTACTTAAGAGCCCTTTCCAATAATTATGGAAGATTAGATGCAAAAATGGAAATTGATCATACAGATGCAGAGGCTTTGATAAAACAATATCTAGAGACTATAGATAGGCATTTTAACGATTATAGCATCCTAGAATCTAACTTTTTAGATAAAGATGATAAAAGTTTAAGATTAAAAAATATCTATAAAAAAATAAAATATAATAAAAACGTAAAAAAATTAGACGAGGCTTTGTTTAATGATTTAATAAGCATATTAGATAATGGTAATTTAGAACATAAGTTAGAGTTAAAAAAGTAAATTGGAATAAGCAAATTAAAGGGGACGCGACCTAGGCCTCAAAGATGCCGTTGTCTTGATCCTCACCGATCCAGCAAGGACAAAGAACCTTACAATTGCAAACTTCTAGAAGGCGTCCCTCAAGTTTGTAACCCATATTTAAATCCCCCTACTTTCCTTGTTATTTGTCAACAGGTCGTGAACATGGTTTTCTGAACAAATACTTTAAGATCGGCGTTACTTGCTCGAGGATGAGAAGGGCTTGCTCTCACACGGATGTTGATCGCTTCGCTCGGCCACTATGCCTAGGCTTTTTCCGATACATTTCTCGTCCGCGTCCATGCTTACAACTACACCGACCTCCAGATTCGGGTTTCGAAGCGCAAAGAATACAAATTTAAGTATTCTTTGCATCTGTGTCTCAGACACATGCTTTTCATGGAAGTACACGTTCCCTTTCGGCTTACAGCTGTCTAATAAATTTGGTGGATTAGTGGAAAGTGTTATTACAAAATTATCATCTTGATGCGCCCAAGCCCCGGTTATTTCCCCACAATACCACCTATCTTCCGCTTGAGAGTTAACGACAGCAAATACCGTCAACAGAAAGGAAACCGTTAGAAATATTCTCATTCGACACCGCCTTTAATCTCGTTGAATTAGTTAATGAAAAACTTTCGAGAGGTTAGTACAAGATTATAAACACATTTGATGCTCTAAATATCTCAAAAATTATAGCTCTTGTCAACAGAAATCCTCTCTCCAAATACATATATCAGTTTATAATTAGATAGAAAAAGGAGAACAGGGGTCACCCATTAGCCAGTTCCTGTGAATAGGCAATAGAAAGTCTTTGCATTTTATTTTTTTCATATCATAAGGCTCTTTAAAAAAATCTCGGGGGCAGTTCTTAACCTTATACCGCTTTAGGAACTTTATTGGGTTTGTTGTTTTATTATGCCCCTTTTAATTATCACTCAGTAGTAGCTTTTGTATCAAGAAACGTTTCAAATGTTTCCAAATGGCTCGGTTTGTTAAACGCTTCTTTAGAAAGCGTACCACTTTTAGCATGACCATGTTTGAAAGCATCCGAATTAACCCAACTATTAAAATCCTCCTCTGATTGCCAAAACGTCATGACTACATAGGGTTGCTCAGTTTCTCGAGGTCGTAATACTAGATTACGTATAAAGCCTGGCATTTTGTCTACTGCATGAACCCGATTTCGGAAACGTTCCTCAAATGCAGAAGCATATTCTGGACTTACGAAAATTCGATTCATAGTAACGAACATGATTTTCTCCTTATTGAATGGAATTAGGGATATTTATTATATCATAGGGAAGGATATGTGTTATTGATAAAAAGCGGAGCACCCCTTATTTACTTTGATTTTAAAAATGGGTTTAAATCCTTTAATTCTTTCCCAGGCCTTAATTAAAGGGGGCGCTACCCTTTTTTGCTTTAATTTTTTAATTGACATAGCTTTAAATTAGAGTACCTTTAGTAAAGGAGTCTATTGCGGTAGTTCTATTCTAAATTAAGATTCACATCTAAATTTTTCTGAACCACTCGCATGATCCAATTTTATAGATAGGAGGTACTTAACATGGCAGAACGTGAGATTGGCACTGTCAAGTGGTTCAATGCAACCAAAGGTTATGGTTTTATTGAGCGCGAAAATGGCAAAGACGTGTTTGTTCATCAGAATGAAATAGCTGGCGACGGCTATCGTTCACTTAATGAAGGACAACGTGTAGAATTCACGGTTACTGAAGGGCAAAAAGGCCCACAGGCCCAAAACGTTGTTTCCGTTTAGTAAAATTCATTTTTATCTAAAATGAACAATAAGAAAGCCCAGCAAAATCGCTGGGCTTTTTATTTAACTGTTGATAAAACTTAAAGGTAAAGGGGTCCTCCAGCCTTCAACTGTCAATTGTTTCAATTAATTTTCCTCTTCCCCGTTATTTTTTTCAATTGTCTTTATCAGTTTCCTTATCACGCAATTTCTCTTTTTTCTCCTTTCCTTTCTTATCGTCCAAATATCCTAATTCTTCAAGGATTGCAGCCGTAAATTCAGCGTCACACATAAGAAGCTCTATTATTATAGTATAAAACTAGTAATTCAGGTAATGATAAGTGGAGGACCGACGTCCTCCTCTACATATAGATTCGCGGCTGGAAGCCGCTCCTACAATGGGCTTAGATATTCGTGATGATAGCGAGGGTGTGGATTAACGATAGCGTTTGTCCCCGCATGCATCCAGCGGGCAACATACAAATGACAGAGGTGAAATTGGATTTGTTAATATTCTGAGGTATGGTTGAAGAATTTCAATCAAATTAAAACTAAGGAGAAAATAATGGCTACAGTGACCGAAATTGCCCCGGATGTGTATCGCATCTCTATATATGTAGGAGACTTTGACCTACAATTTAACCACTTTGTTGTCAGAGATGAGGAACCTCTAATTTACCATGCAGGTATGCGAAAGATGTTCCCAGAATTACACGAAGCTGTTTCGAAGCTGATCGATCCAAAGACCATACGCTGGATCAGCTGGAGTCATTTTGAGGTAGACGAGTGTGGTGGCCTTAATGAATGGCTGAATGTAGCACCCTCAGCACAGCCCGCATGCAGTGTTGTGGGAGCGTTGGTCAACATTAACGACTATGCCATTCGACCTCCGAAGGGGCTCGGTAAAGACGACGTACTTACTACTGGAAACTATCGTTTCCGCTTCGTTTCAACTCCTCATTTACCCCATGGTTGGGACGCCGGATCACTTTTTGAAGAAACAAATAGCACGTTGTTCTGTTCGGACCTGTTCCATCAAATTGGTAATGTCGAGCCAATAACAGAGTCCGAGGAGATTCTAGAAAGGTCAAAGGAGGCAATCATCGATTATCAGGCGGGACCACTAATGGACTACTTACCTTACACTAAGAATACAAAACGTCTCTTACGTGAGCTTGCCAATTTAAAACCCAAAACCCTTGCAATCATGCACGGTTCGAGCTTTACTGGCAATTGCGAGCGCTTATTGCAAGGGCTGGACCCAGTGCTCAAAGAGGTATTCGGCAGCAAAGAGATTTGATGTTGCCGTCCTTTTGGAGATTCTGAATTAGTCCTGGGTTTCGTTGAGACATGGTTCAGAGCGATTTGAGGTCGGAAGATTTTATTCTGATCCTTAGCCCAACTATGAGGGATTGAAACCTTATAAAATCAAAGAATTACTCTATTGCTAGTGTCATTGGCTGAATTCTAGCTCTCCAGCTTTTTCAGCAAGTTTGATTATTTCTGTTGAAGCCTTTTTGAGGGATCCTGAAATTAAAGGGGACGCACCCCTTTTCTTAAAGGATGAGATCGCCACAGGCCTTTGCCCTTCGCGATGACAAATAACATGGATTTCCAATAGCTGTATTTGGGAATGACAAAAGGGAATGGAATGGAAGGTGGGTTGAGTAGGAGATCAATTCTTCACGGAGTTTATCCGGAATTAAGTGAAAGGGCTCCTGTCAATGACATTTATTCTAGTATATACTTATAGTAATACCAATTAAAGTGTAATGGAGGACGATAAATGTCAAAACTTCTTTCTTTGAAATTAAAGGATGATGTTTTCATTGAAGCTGAAGAAATCCTTCGCCAGAATCAAAAGCCTAGAAATGCCTATTATAATGAGGCTATTAATCTCTACAACAAGCTTTGGAAGCGCAAGCTGATAAAGAAAGCGCTGGCGGAGGAGTCAGCCTTTGTCAAGGACGAATCGCTCATAGTGCTGGAAGAGTTCGAACAGATTGAAGATGAATTGGCCCCCTAAACGCTTATGAAGATCAAAAAATGGCATGTCTATATGGCAGACCTTAATCCAAGGATGGGAACCGAACCTGGGAAAGCTAGGCCAGTCATTGTTGTCCAAACAGATCTTTTAAATGGAATTCATCCTTCAACGGTCATATGCCCACTGACCACAAAGGTTGAACCAAAATCACGCTATTTAAGAGTCCACCTTGCTGAAAGAGAGGCCGGTCTGAAAAAGAAGTCGGACATTATGGTAGACCAGATTCGAGCCATAGATAATCGTCGCTTTCTCACTAAACAGGGGGAACTTTCTAGAAAAAATCAAGCAAAGTTATCCGAAAATTTAAGGATTTTGCTTACATAAAAGAAGAGGCAGGTCCGGGAAACTGGATGCCTGGCATGCATATTGACCTAACTCGATTTCTATTAAAGCCCAAATAGCTTATGCATAAAATGGGATTGATGTTAGAAACCATGTAACAAACAGAGTATTCCACTATGAGATCAGATAGTGAATCTACTAGATCAGTTTACATCGCGACGACTGTAGCATCTATAGGCGGGCTTCTTTACGGCTACGATCTTACTGTTGTATCGGGTGCTGTCCTGTTCATCAAAAAACAGTTTCATCTGTCACCGTTTTTGGAAGAGACTACTATAAGTATTGCTCTCCTAGGGGCGATGATCGGCGCTTTCTCAGGGGGTTTTGTAATTGATAAAATAGGAAGACGTAAAATCATAATTATTGCTGCTTTAGTCTCGATCATAGGAGAAATCATCAGCTCAATTGGTTTAAATGTTTTATGGGTAATTATTGGTAGAGCGATTGTAGGATTCGGATTTGGGATTATTTCTTTTTCGGTGCCACTTTATATTTCAGAAATTGCGCCGGTCAGGATACGTGGATGGTTGGTATCAGTTTATACAGTCCTTTTTGTAACCGGCGCCTTAATATCCTTTATTGTAGATTTCGCATTCTCAAAAATGGCCGGTTGGCGTTGGATGTTTAGTTTAGCAATGATTCCGGCAATTATTTTAGGTGTAGGAATGGTTTTCATGCCTTCCAGCCCGCGCTGGCTCTTAAAAAAAGGAATGATTGATAAGGCACGTAAGGTACTAATTAAAATCCGCGGGAAGACTAGTGTCGAAGATGAGCTTAGATCAATTCAAGAGACGGTTACACAAGAGAGTCCTGGGTTCGCCGATTTATTGAAACCAATGCTAAAACCAGTGCTGATTCTTGGGGTTGGACTGGGTGTGCTCAGACAGTTAACCGGCGCTAACATAGCTAGCTTTTATTCTCCTACGATTTTTGGTCTTGCAGGTTTTGGTTCCGCATCAGTAGATATTTTGGCAACTGTAGGGGTTGGAGTGGCATTGGTCCTGGGGACAATTTTGGCAATGCAATTAGTGGATCGTATAGGGAGACGGCCATTAATGCTTACTGGATTGATTGGAATGGGGTTGAGTCTAGCGGTTTTAGGATTAGTTTTTTATTTGCCCGATATTCCAAGAGGACTCCTAAAATGGGGGGCGTTTATTGGTGTGATGGCTTTCACCGCTGTTTTTGCTGCAGGGCCGAGTGCTGTGTCTCAGTTGGTAATTTCAGAAATATTCCCATTGAATATACGTGGACTTGCCGTGAGCATATCAATAATGGCACTCTGGGCAGCATACTTACTTACGTCAGTCACTTTTCTAACTCTGATCCAGATACTCGGACGTTCAGGTACCTTCTGGTTATATGGCTTTGTCTGCTTTGCAGCATTTCTCTTTGTATATTTTCGCATGCCGGAAACCAAAGATAAGAGCCTGGAGGAAATAGAGGAATTTTGGCAACCCACTAAGTAGGAGAAAAATTAAGAGCTCAAATCTTTTGTTGACAAGTTTTAAAAAGGGACGCTCAGCCTTTTTATTTTGATTCTATAAACGGGTTTAAATCTTGTAATTCTCTCCAAGCCCTTTGAAACTCTTACATATCTTTTTGAGCTTTGGCCATTGAGTTCATAGCCCTAGTACCTTTCTCAACAACCTCGTTAAATTTGATACTGAATTCCATAGGTAGATTCATCATTTTGAACCATTCTTCAAATGGATTAATCATAGGAAGCTCCTTTTATAGATTGTTAATAAAATCATTAATTACTTGGTCTGATCTGTACCTTACACTTCATTTAATGGATTCCCGCTAACTACGTGCGGGAATGACATAACTTGAGATTGCTTCGTCTTTTCACTCCTCGCAATTCCAAAGGCGTCAGGCCTTGACATGAGTCTTAGGGACTTCTAATCCGTGTTCAAAAAGAAGGTGTCTGTTGTCGTGATTCTTTATTCGTCACTCATTTCACTAAACGGCCTACCATTCCAATGTTCATGCACTGCAAATGAAGAAACCGGTTTTCGCTTTAGCTTGGTGAGATGCCTGACCGGTTTACCAAGCGGTATAATGGCGCATATGGCAAAGTGCTCGGGGACACCCAAAAGATCCTGCAATTTGGGTTCCTGGGAAACCGCCAATGTTGTAATAGTTCCGCCATAACCTTCGTGGCGTGCCGCAAGCAAAATGTTCCAGATAAACGGATAAATAGAAGCCCCGCTGACCACACCCACCCGGTTCAAGTTTTGATCCATTGAAGCAACAACCTTAAGATCAACACACACAACAAGCACGACAGCTGCCTGTAGGTATGTTTCTGTTAAGTTAGATGGTGCGGGAGTTAGCCCAATTGTTTTAGCATTCACAGTCGTGGGGTCGATGGTATTCCATGGATTCTCACCTGCTTTCCGTTGTGCTGAATAGCGCTTTGCTGCTGGTACGGCTAACTCTGCCAACGCTTCCCGAGTTTTTCGCTCACGTATAATAATCACTCGCCACCCCTGTCTATTGCCGCCACTCGGAGCGAAGCGTGCGTTATCCAGAATCTTGAAGAGTATCTTGTCGGGTATAGGGTCATTGGCGAACCCCCTTGCAGAAAAGGTTGTACGCATAACATTGTAGAGTTCCATTATTAATCCTCCTAAATCATGGTTGTGGATGTTGAAAATAGTATAAATAGTGATGTAAGCATTAAACCACCCGGGGAAGCCATAAATTGTCAATACTTTTATCAAACTTAATAATAAATAAGCGGACTTGCAAACATAATTGCACTTTTTTGATGTTTGATTACGGAATCTGAACCGGCTTTTGTTGCTTCATTATTATTAGTTTTATTAAAACATATAAGCTTGTGGGTACAATGGAGAGTGTTATTATATTCAACCAGCTTAAGTAGTTTTACAAAATCCAAAGGAGGGCTAATACATTGAGTCTAAAGAAATTCAAGGCGATGGTTGTAAAGGAAACGGATGATAAAAAATATATAAGGGAAATCACTGAAAAATTAATCGATGAACTACCAGAAGGCGAGGTATTGGTCAAGGTTAAATATTCGTCTTTGAATTATAAAGATGGGCTTTCTGCCATGGGCAATAAAGCCGTTACTAAAAGTTATCCGCATACACCGGGGGTTGATGCGTCTGGAATTGTGGAGGAAAGCGAAAGTAATGATTTTCAGTCCGGTGATGAGGTTATCGTTCATGCTTACGATTTAGGTATGAATACATCAGGCGGTTTCGGGCAATACATCAGAGTGCCAGCCGCTTGGGTGGTGAAGCTTCCCGGTGGTCTATCTTCAAAGGAAAGTATGGTTTATGGTACGGCAGGATTTACTGCCGCACTGTCTATCTTGAAGCTTGAAGAACGAGGAGTTACGCCTGAAAGTGGAGAAATACTGGTAACGGGTGCAACGGGTGGGGTTGGTAGTATTGCTGTTGCGATTCTTGCTAAAGCTGGTTATCAGGTTGTTGCAGCAACCGGAAAATTGAATGAAAAGCAATTTCTGATCGATCTTGGAGTAAAGGAGGTAATAGGCCGAGATGAAGCAAGAGATACTACCGGAAGGCTTCTCTTAAAGGGGCGTTGGTCCGGTGTTGTAGATACTGTTGGTGGTGATATTCTTGCAACTGCAATCAAATCTACTAAGTATGGTGGTACCGTCACATGTTGCGGTAATGTTGCGTCTCATGAACTAAATACCAATGTCTATCCTTTCGTTTTGAGAGGTGTAAGCCTCGTAGGTATTGACTCCGCAAATTGTCCAATGAATGTCCGTCTGCAAGTATGGGAAAAAATGTCCAAGGAATGGAAACTGGAGCACCTAGATTATCTAACTTCTGAGATTGCTTTGGAGGAGCTGGATCATAATATAGAACTCATTTTGCAAGGGAAGCAAAAAGGCAGAGTGGTAGTAGATTTATGGAGATGAAATATAGGGAGATGGGGTCATGCATTGCTTATTTAGGAAATGGGGATAGTCCACGAAGGTACAGTCCCCATTTTTCGAGATATCTCAGTCGCCATGCTCCTTCGATGTGACAGTACTGATAGTCATTTTCTTAATACAATTTTTGGAACGCCAGGTTAACTTAATAATTCCCTGTAGCCTGCTACAGAGTTTTTAATCTCATTGCAACGACGCGCCCCAGACTTGTCATTGTAAATGTTAGATATTTCGAGGACAAAATTTAGCAATGTTTATTCAAACTAAATTGAACTTTTATTTTTTTACTTTGTCTTGATACATACTTCGATAAACTCAGCATGAAACGGGTAACAAAAATCAAGGCTGACAAAAAAATGGATCACGCGACATCTAAAGCGATGACAATTTAGGGGAGGTCAAAGCAGATTTTTTTGAAGTTGCAAATATTACATTTCCATTCGTCTTCAGTTCTTGGAAAGTCTGTCATTACTGCTTCATTTCTGTTTGGATCCTTTAGGTATTTTTTCATACTACTAATGTTATTATTTATATACTCTTTTACTTGATCTATTTCAGTTTCGCTGAATCTGTGAATGGTTTTTTCGTTTACGAGCAAGTTATATTCTATTAAAGAGACTTTTTCTAAAGGCGTTCCAAGGATTTCATTTGCGTACATCGTATAGACTAAGAACTGAAGTTTATTAGATTCTCCCGAGCCTGTTTTCCAATCTACAATCTCGATTTTATCATCTAATTTATAAGCAAGATCCAAATTTACGAAAATCTTTTCATCATTGAAAGAAAATGGGGTAGGTGTAATTCTATCGATAGACAAAACATCATCATATTGTAATTTCCTGACCTTGCGCAGTACATCCGACCTGTAAAAGTTTCTGATGCATGTTTTCACCTCTTCATGATTTGTTTTCCATTTATCATCCGGGATATTTACATCGTATTCGTGTTCAAATAGGAAGTTGATCTTACTCAGCCCTTCGTCAGAATCCCAGTATGATCGAGCCCTTGAAAACTTAAACTCCTGCCTCATGAGATTGGTTACCCTAGAGAGTAAATATTCCAAGGTAACTAACTCACCGGTATTTACCAGTTCTTTTAAGATTCTAGCAATTTCATCGTGTACGGTTCTACCTTTCCAAAGAGGAATATTCTCAAGATTTTTTAAAACGTATAAGGTCCTTGTGACATCGTCTGCCTTAAATCTGTCCCACCCACCCCATGATCCGTAGTAGTTGTAGTAATATTTCCTCTTACATTCATCAAAAAGAGAGTCCCTTGAAGCGGACCAGCTGAATTCGTTTTTAAAGTCTCTCATATTTAACTAGCGAATTCCCTGCAGCTTGCTAAAGGGTTACCTCTGTCTTTCAGTTTATATTTTGATTGCCTGCAGCTTGCTGCCAGAAGTTTCATTCTTTTAATTATTATACTAAAATAGAGCGTTTTAAATTACTAGTGGTTATAATATGGTTGATCTTAAGTTTAATCTTAAGCTTTTTGTGATAAACTTTTTAGCGTCTTAATGAGGGAGATGCGATGCCAGACATCAAAGTAAAGAGGCACTCTCAGGATAAAGATTCCTTTTTTTTCAAGGTGGAGGTTATTGAGGGCGATACTAAAACCGAACATACGGTTGAGGTCAAAAATGATTATTATCAGGCGTTAACGGATGGAAAGATAAAGCCAGAATTATTAGTAGAAAAATCTTTTACATTCTTACTGGATAGAGAGCCCAAGGAGTCAATATTAGGGCGATTCAATCTGGAACTAATATCTCATTATTTCCCAGAATATGAGGAAAAGATTCATGACTATTACTAAAAGGAGTCTACATTATGTCTAAGGGAAGAAGTTTTTTATATTATATAATAATCGTACTTTTAGTAGCTGGCGTTATTTATATTTACCCTGAAATCGAGTGGCATTCACCGGAAGTCCATGTCAAGCTCGATTCTGAGTATATTGGGCTTCGCCCATTTGATATTGAGGTTAAGGATAAGGGAAAGGGGCTAAAGAAGATATCTATTTCCTTGATCGATGAGCAAGGTGAAACGACCCTGGTAACGAAGGATTATCTAACACCTGTAAAAGAAGATAAGATCACAGTAGAACTTGATCCAAAAAAGCTGGGCATCAAGGGCGGCCCTGCAGAACTCATAATAGTCGCTGAAGATAGATCAAGGCTCAAGTTGTTTTTTGGGAATAGGACAAAAATCAGTAAGAAGGTCAAACTGGATCTTACGGCTCCAAAGGCCGAATTGATAAGTACTGAGCACAGGTTAAATCACGGGGGATCGGGCCTTGTCATTTACAAAGCGTCGGACGATACGTCTAAAAGCGGTGCCATGGCTGGCGGTTATTTCTTTCCAGGTTATAAGGGATACTTTAAAAATCCCAATGTATATATGTCGTTTTTCGCATACCCCTTTGATTTATCATCCGATCAAGGCTTATCTGTAGTGGCCGAGGACGAGGCGGGAAATTCTAAGATAATTGATGTTCCGTACAAATTAAAAGATATTAGATATAGAAAAAGCAACGTCGATGTAAGTGAAAAATTCATCGAGCGAAAAATGTCCCCTTTGTTGGATCGCGATGACTCAGAAGCCGAAGATTTGAAGAATGTGTTCCTCAAAGTTAACCGTGATCTAAGGAAGGAGAACAATCAACAGATTAGGGAGATTGGTGGGAAATCAAGCGCACAGATCATATGGAATGGCGCTTTTCACCAATTGTCAAATTCCAAGGTTGAGTCCAATTTTGCCGATGATAGAACATACTATTATGAAAATCAACCAATTGATCAGCAATATCATTTGGGATACGATCTTGCGGTAACGAAAAGATACCCGGTCGAAGTCGCTAACGATGGAGTCGTGATTTTTGTGGGGGATTTGGGTATTTATGGCAACACTATAATTGTTGATCACGGTATGGGCATTACAACACTTTATGGGCATTTGAGTACGACAGATGTGAATGAGGGAGATCGGGTCAAGAAAAAACAGATAATAGCAGGAACAGGACAGACGGGCCTTGCTGCCGGAGACCATTTACATTATGGAGTTTATATAAGCGGAATAGCCGTTAGACCGATAGAGTGGTGGGACGATAAATGGATAAATGACAATATAATTAATAAAATAAGACAAGCAAGGATGGAATTTGGTACTGCTGATAATGCCGGTGATCAATCGAAAGATGAAAATTCTAAGGAGTATCCAACCCCTCAGGCAAATTGATTATTTACGGTAAGAATCCCGTAAAGGAATTTCTTCTACGACCTTCATCAAATATAGGGGAAGTTTTTGTTTCCAATGAAATTAGAAGGGATTCTATAAGAGAGATAATACAGCTGGCTGAAAAAAAGGGAATAAAGATATCCTATCTCTCAAAACACGACCTTAATAGGATTTCAAAAACCATCTCACATCAGGGTATTGCAGCTAGGATTTCCGAGTTTAGGTATGAAGATGTATCAGAGATTCTAGATGTTGGTACCCGGAAAGGTGAGAAACTACTAATATTAGTTTTAGATCACATCGAAGACCCGCAAAACCTTGGAGCAATTATAAGGAGTGTAAACGTATTAGGGGCTCACGGAGTAATAATTCCTAAGGATAGGTCGGCTTCGATAACACCTGCAGTGATTAAAGCCTCTGCGGGGGCCGCGAATTATGTTGCCATATCTCGTGTTGTAAACATTGTAAGGGTCATAAGGGAACTAAAGGATAAGGGTATCTGGATAGTAGGTGCCGAACTGGCTTCTCCTAAATTGATTCATGAAGAAGAACTTGGAGGATTGGACTTGGCACTTGTAATCGGGGGTGAGGGAAGGGGTCTTAAGAGGCTTGTGAAAAAGGAGTGCGATTTTCTATTGTCTATACCCCAGATAGGTGAGATAGCGTCTCTTAATGCCTCGGTTGCAGCAGGGATAATGATTTATGAGATTGTTAGGCAGAGAAAAAAATGAGATTAACACGCTACCAAACGTGACTCAGATTGACAAATTCGGTTTGTCATTCGACTTTGCCCGGGATTCCCCGCAATGATGTCACGTAATTCGAGGACAGGCTTAATCGGGGATCCATCGTTTAAAATTTTCTTTTCTTTGTCTTGATACATACTTCGATAAACTCAGCATGAAACGGGTAACAAAGATCAAGGGCTGACAAAAAATTAGGATTTATTAAATCAATTCCTACAGCTAAAAATCTTTAATTCTACCTCGACCCTAAATCTTTTTTTTAACGCTTCCGAAATTGATTTTGGCAATTTTTTAAATGCCCATAAAATCAAAAAGACTGTCCCCAAAATATCTAACATCTACAATGACTGCAAGGACTTTCTCCAAATTTGAAGATACCCTGCAGCTTGCTGCAGGGAACTTCATTTATCTGTTTATTTGCCAATAAGTTTTTTTAAGCCCTCTTCATCAATAGTGTTGATCCCCAATGAGTATGCGTCATCCAGCTTTGAGCCTGGGTTCTCACCTATAACGACATAGTTGGTTTTTTTTGTAACTGATGAGGTTACTCTTCCCCCGCATTGTTCAATCAATTTTTTGGCCTCTTCTCTGGTAAAACTTTCGAGCGTTCCGGTTAAAACAAAGTTGATTCCGATGAGTTTGTCACTTTTTTGTTCTCGTGGCTTGTATTCAATATTAACACCTGAGGAGATCATTTTGTCGATCGTATTCCTGTTCTTCTTCTCCTTAAAAAAGTTAACAGTACTTTTAGCAACCTCTGGTCCAACTGTAGGTATTTCTATGAGTCTATCTACTGAGCTTGTCATCAGTTCATCAAGGTCGTCGAAATTCTGTGCAAGGACTTGTGCCACCCTTTCTCCCACATGACGTATGCTTAAAGAGTGTATAAATCTTTCAAACGGGATTGTTTTGTTCTTCTCAATTTCTTCGACCAGATTGGAAGCGGACTTATCTGCAAATCTGTCGAGATCTAGCAAGTTTTCTTTCTTCAGATAGAAAACGTCAGATAAATCCTTTATTAACCCTTCTTTCATTAATTGAATTACTATCTTTTCGCCAAGACCCCTTATATCAAAGGCCCTCCTTGATGCTAGATGTTCGATCCTGCCCTGTATTTGGGCAGGACAAGAAAGATTTGGGCAGTAATGGTATGCACCCTCTTTCTGCAGCTTAGTGCCACAGGAAGGACAATTTCGAGGCATTCTAAAAATCTTTTCTTTCCCTGTTCTCTTTTCAACAATCGGTTTTACTATTTGTGGAATTACATCACCGGCTCTTTCGATCAAAACAGTGTCGCCGATCCTTATATCCCTTTGCTTAACGATATCTCCTGTATGAAGTGAGGCGTTACTGATCGTGACTCCACTTATATTTACGGGTTCGACTTTTGCCAGGGGAGTTACGAGCCCCATTCTACCAACCTGTACTATAATATCACTTACCGTGGTGTTAGCTTGACGAGCCTTAAATTTATATGCGATACACCATCTAGGGAATTTAGCTGTTTTCCCTAGCTCTCTTTGGTTCTTCAGGTCATTAACCTTTATAACGACTCCGTCGGCCTCATAGGGCAACTGATCCCTTGTGGACTCCTTCTCCTTACGGTACGAAATTGCTTCATTGATATTTTGGCATAACATAAATCTTTTCCCCGACTTAAATCCCCACTCGTTAAGTTTGTTCACAATTTCCCATTCTGTTTTAAATTCGTATCCATTTATTTCGCCTATGCCCCAAGAATGAAAGTCCAGGGGTCTTCTCGCCGTAATGGTTGAATCTAACTGGCGAAGGGAACCGGAAGCTGCATTTCTTGGGTTTGCAAAAATGGGTTCACCTGCTTTAGCCAGATCCATATTCAATTTTTTAAACGAGTCTTTAGAGATTATTACTTCCCCCCTGATTTCAATTCTCCTCGGAATCTTGTTACTATCGGTAAGTCTCAAGGGAATTGTTTTAACGGTTTTTATGTTTGTAGTTATTTCTTCTCCAATTCTGCCATCGCCACGGGTTGCGGCTTGTATCAGCATTCCGTCCTCATATGTGAGAGATGCTGATACACCGTCAAATTTTGGCTCGGCCACATATTCAATCTCTGAAGATGTTTCAAGGAGTTTCTTGACACGTTTATCAAATTCATAGGCACCTTGGTCGTCAGATACGTTACCGATGCTGATCATGGGGACTCTATGTTCTACGGGGTTGAATCCTTCCGCTACGTATCCACCGACTCGATGAGATGGTGAATCGGGAGCAATGAGATCCGGATACAGTGACTCCAATTTCTTGAGCTGCTCCAAGAGTTTGTCAAATTCAGAATCGGATATCTCAGGATTGTTTTCAATATAGTATAGATAATTGTGTCGTTCTATTAATGGTCTAAGCTCGTTAATCTTTTGCCTTGCTTCTTTCTTTGAGATTTTGCCCGAGTTTGTATCCATTTTTTCTATATTTCTGACTATCTGTATTGACTCAACTACTAAATCCGTTTAACCAATTAGAAAGTCCCTTAAATCTCTTAGTATTTATTATATTTTTCTTCTCAGCCCAGCCTCTTCTAGCTGTTGCAACTCCTAGCTTCATCTGGTGTAAATGGTCAGGATGATGTGAATCTGTGGATATTACTATATCAGTTCCCTTATCAATTGCTCTCTTCACGTTGATATCTTTCAGATCTAACCTTAGATAATGAGAATTTACTTCAACGGCTTTGCCGTATTTCTTCGCTGTTTCAAAAATATCATCCAAATCAACTTCATATGGATCACGTTCTCCTATTAATCGTCCAGTCGGGTGAGCAAGAAAATTTACAAATGGATTTGTTAGTGCCTTCATTATTCTCCTTGTCATTTTAGCCCGTTCCATCTTGAATCCGATGTGAACTGACGCAATAACAACATCGAGATCCTTTAGAACCGAATCTGGGTAATCGAGCGTCCCGTCACTAAGAATATCGACCTCGGAACCCATAAGGATTTGAATTCCCCTTACTTTCTTACGGACTGATTCAAGCTCTTCTCTCTTTTCGTAAAGCCTTTCAATTGAAAGCCCATTTGCAATTCTGGAAGAGGGTGAGTGGTCTGTAATGGCAATGTACTCATAGCCTAACTTCTTTGCCTTTCTAGCCATATCCTCAATACTAGATGTTCCATCACTCCAATTTGTATGAACATGGAGGTCACCCTTTATATCGTTTGACTCCACCAAGTTTGGTAATTTCCCTTCAATTGCGGCCTCAATCTCACCCCTGTCTTCGCGGATTTCCGGAGGAATCAATGGAAGGCCTAGCTTATAATAAACATCTTTTTCTGTTTCACCCGCTATTGTCTTGTCTCCACGAAATAGACCATATTCATTTATCTTTAATCCCTTTTTAACTCCTATTGTCCTAATCTTAACATTATGAGCTTGAGATCCCGTAAAGTATTGTAGAGCTGCTCCGTATGAACCCGGACCCACCACACGGAGATCAACTTGAATTCCATTTCGAGAAATAATGCTTCCTTTTGTGTCTCCAGATGCTAATACGTCTTTAACAGAAGACATTTTTGTAAATTCTTCAATTACTTGTTTACCATTGTCTGCTATTGTAAGTATGTCAATATCTCCCACTGTTTCCTTCATGCGCCTTAGTGAGCCTGCATAAATAGTTCCTTCGGTACCATGGATTCGATTAATTTCTCTTATAATTTCTTCTGCGAGAGGAAGTGCAATTCCAAGGTTCACACGTTGCTTGCTTTCCTTGAAAATTACAATACCACGTCTTAAATCCTCTATTTTCTTTTTACCCATTCCATGAATTTTCAATATATCTTCACCATTGAGTGCAGTTTCGAGTTCCTCCAAATTCGTAACGTGATACTCCTTAAAGAGTTTTGAGAGCATCTTCGGCCCAAGCCCTTGAATTGCTAAAAGATCTACGAGTTCTTCAGGGATCTCTTTCTTAAGATCCTCGTAGTAGTTTAATTTCCCACTAGTGATATATTCCTTAACTTTGTCTGCCAGATCCTTTCCAATGCCAGGGATTTTTGTAAGATCGTCCCTTTCGGCAATGGTCTTAATATCTTCAGTTAGTTCACTTATATTTCTTGCTGCGTTTCTATATGCTCTTATCTTAAATGGGTTGTCTTCTAAAATATCGAGCGAATTGGCGATCTTTAGGAAGATTTCACTTATTTCAGTGTCTATACTCATATTAAACCAATTATATTTCAGGCTTGGTTAATTTTAAAGAAGGTTCTATAGGATTAGATAATTTATAAATAATTACTGATCATTTTTTTGTTAGCAGCTTTATTAGTGTTGGCTACCTTCTAGATTAAATAAGAGTCCCAATAAAAACTATGAATTCAATCCATTATAACGAACTATTTGTCCTGCCTCCAAAAACCTTATTCTATCGGTGATTTTTTCCAATCTTTCCTTAGAATGGGAAACAATTATTATGATTTTTTCCTTTTTCAAATCCATTATTTTTTCATCGCATTTATTTCTGAATGATTCATCCCCTACGGATAGAATTTCATCTATTAGTAGAATCTCCGCGCTGCCGTGGATTGCGATAGAAAATCCCAATCTTGCAATACTCAGTGGTTGCATTATGGCCCATATGACACCAATATAAGAATGTCGGTATCTTACAGTAAATTCTCGCCATACAAATACATACAATAAATCCCAGTAAGGTAAAAGCCTTTTAAAAATTGGCATAGTGTTTGAATAGTAATTAGTTAGGAAGAAACTTTAGTTATAGTGTAATTGTTTTCCTATAAAAGAATAAAAAACCCCTAGACTAAAACCTAGGCAAAACTTCCCTAGCATCCTGTATTTTACATTTACCGGAAAAAAATAAAAGGAATATGACTCGATCCATTTGCCAATAACAAAAGCCACACAAAAAATGGGTATCTATTTCTCAACCTTGCAAATCAGCTACCAACTATAGGAATGTCAATAGTTTTATTAGAGTCACAGATAAAATCCAATAGAAATTTTCTGCTATTAATTTTCTATTAGAACTTTATATATAGTTCATGAGAAAATAAGGTTATTTCAAAGAATATTATTGACTTGTTAACTTGAGAAAAGGAAACTAGAGGAAAATATGGATTTTAAAGATAGAATCATAATAAAACAAGGAGACATCACAGATCTTGATGTTGATGTGATTGTTAATGCCGCGAATACGGATCTCATACTCGGGAGTGGAGTAGCTGGAGCAATAAGGAAAAAGGGTGGAGAATCAATTCAAAGAGAATGTGATGAAATCGGTTCTATACCTTTGGGTGAATCGGCTATTACCGATGGGGGAAACTTAAAGGCAAACTATGTAATTCATGGTGCAGGGATGCACTTGGGGGGGACGTGTACTCGATCAGGCATTGAGGGATTCTACTAGAAGTAGCCTTAAGAGAGCTAACGAGAAGGGATTAAAAACAATCGCATTTCCTGCGATCGGAACTGGGGTCGGTGGTTTTCCTTTAGACGAAAGTGCTAAGATAATGATTGATACTGTTTCAGAATTTTTAAAACATAATGAGACTTCGATAGAAATGGTGTACTTTGTTCTGTTTGATGAAGAGTCTTTTGAGGTTTTTGATAATTATTTGAAGAATAGGATTGCCCATGGTATTTAAACTCCGAATGACTTCCTATGTTTTCATTGTTATACCTGTATGAATATTTTGAAGTGTTAAAGGGAAAGAATATAGCAATTTTGAGAAAATAGGGGAATTGGATGGAAAAGGACACAATAAAGGAATTAGAGAAAATAATAAGGACTCGGGATGTGGTTAAGATAAAGAAAAATGATAGTTCTGTTCCCGCTGCCGTGATGATGATTCTCAGGGAAGGTGAATTGGGGTACTCCATGCTATTTATTAAAAGGCCTGAAAATAGGGATGATATCTTTTCAGGTCATATGGCTTTTCCAGGTGGAAAGGTGAAGAATATAGACAAAAATAAGTTTGAAACCGCAATACGTGAAACACTCGAAGAAACTGGAATTGATCTAAATAAGAGCGGCAGGATCTTAGGAGAACTGGACGAATTTCATCCCAATAATCCAAGGGCTGATCAATACGTCGTCACCCCTTGCTTATCTATATTAAAAGAAGATGTTAAGTTAAATCTAAATATATCTGAAGTGGCCGAGGCTATGTGGATACCAATTACTCATTTAAAGGAGATTAAGAATCAAGAGATTAGGATTAAAGAAAGATCGGGAAAGCGCATAGAAGATTTCGTATATTATTATCGCCATCACATAATTTGGGGTATGACTGGAAGGATATTATCGCAATTTCTCAGATTGTTCGGTCATCTGTTTTAGGATTTGAGAGATTTTCTCTCAAGAAAAGTCGGTTTCATATGGATTATTCAAGCCTGTCAACAAGTTTTTTTAACTTGAAAATTCCCTGTAGCTTGCTACAGGGTACACACTGTATTGTCATTGTAGATGTTACGTAATTCGTGGACAGAATTTGTAAATTTTAAATTATTTTACTTTGTCTTGATACATACTTCGATAAACTCAGCATGAAACGGGTAACAA
>JALLOG010000569.1 GCA_027717645.1 Desulfobacterota bacterium AH_259_B03_O07 | reverse complement strand
GGGTATGACAGAATTCTTGCTCCTGACCTAATTAAATCCGACCAGCGGGACTGGTCGGATTTAATTAGGTCAGGAGCAAGAATTCTGTCATACCCTGAGAAAGTCTGTAATGCCCATCAATTGTAATTCCGAACGAATGTAATGAATCTTGTTTTATAATATTTCCTAGTCGTCTCACTCCCTCGATAGTACATATAGTTTTTGAATGACGAAGGATAGCACACAAGTCTAGTAGATATGTTTTTATGCAATGAGCAAGCCTACCCTTTGCCATGAGTCCAGCTATCATTACCAATGAAACAGAGGGTCTTGTTAAGATTGTGTATGAAAAAGAGA
>JALLOG010000568.1 GCA_027717645.1 Desulfobacterota bacterium AH_259_B03_O07 | reverse complement strand
TAAGGACTGTTTTTAACCACCTCATGAACCTCAATACCATGTTCATTATTCAATTCATGCTTTCGTGACACAGATTTATTTAATTGCCTATTCTGTCCCATTATTCCTAGATAAGCCCTTTTGATTCTTCCCTCTTTGATAAGTAACCCAGCAACCCATCTGGCTGTGTTTATTGGAATAGCAAAACATATCCCCTGAGCAGTTTGAATTATCGCTGTGTTAATACCAATCACTTTTCCATGACTGTCAACTAGTGGGCCACCAGAATTCCCTGGATTTAAAGCAGCGTCAGTCTGAATCATATTCTCGATAAGCCTCCCAGACTGACTCCTCATAG
>JALLOG010000567.1 GCA_027717645.1 Desulfobacterota bacterium AH_259_B03_O07 | reverse complement strand
CACAGAGCTCTATCACCGTTGCATCCAGACTGAATAACTTGTTCTTAAACCGAAACTTTTTCTTTCCCGCTGCTACCAACTTACATCTGCCTAACAACTGATAAAATATCTTCTCATATAACTGCCAAGGCCTGTGTTCATTTGCATAAGAGAGCGTAGACCTCTTGGGTGCACTATCTATTCCTAGATGCCTCAGCTTACCAAGACAGCTTGCTAGCCCCCCGCATATCTCCCTAAGTGAATGGGCCTGCCCTATTTGACAAAATAGCATGGCTACGAATTGCTGCCAGCTACTAAATCCCTTTGCCCTCCTTTCTGCCCCTGTCTCTAGTACTGCAC
>JALLOG010000566.1 GCA_027717645.1 Desulfobacterota bacterium AH_259_B03_O07 | reverse complement strand
TTTCTCGTGAGGCAACGAATTAACTTTCAAATAGATTCTTATGTGAGGCAATAGTTATTTAGCGTGTCTTAAAACGAGTTATAACGTTTTAGAAAAATTTAAGGGTCTTGAGTAGTTTAGCTGCTTAATTTTGAATATGGCACTGCCGGGTGTATAATTTTAATATAATGTAGGCTCAGGAGGAAAGGAATGACTAAAAGAAGTTTGCTTACTGGTACGTTTTCTGTCGTACTTTCTTTATGTTTCACAAATGGGGCTTTCCCACAAGCGACAACTGGCGGCATCGGTCCTACTTCTCCTGGTTCTGTTTCCCCTGGCACCGGCTCTGTTTCTCCAGAT
>JALLOG010000565.1 GCA_027717645.1 Desulfobacterota bacterium AH_259_B03_O07 | reverse complement strand
ATCATTGCTGGTATCGTAGGAATAGATCCTGGGTGTCCGATGGTCTCCAAACACATTACTTGGCTTTGTTGATGCTACAGGGCTTTCACCATACTCGCAAACGCCTCGAAGCCGATCTCCTGGTTCTATCTCACTTGGGGCATCGCCACTATTAAAAAATGGCTCTGGAAGTTCACCAGTAAATGTAAACCTTGAAGCACCGCTTGCGATCAGACAGCCAGCATTTACAAGTGTTCCAAACCAGACATGACGGCCTATCTTTGTTAGCGACCATATATATAAATCTGTAGTTTTAGGGATGCACTCTGTCAGAGGAGGCTCAGGTGTTAGATCGGAGCAGT
>JALLOG010000564.1 GCA_027717645.1 Desulfobacterota bacterium AH_259_B03_O07 | reverse complement strand
GGTTCAGCCATAGCATCATTAATTACAAACATTTTACCAAAGGAAGCAGTAGATGACTGGGGTTGGAGAATTGCATTCTTGTTAGGAATCGCCCTGGGTCTTTTTGGTCTATACCTGAGAATTGGGTTAGAGGAACCACCTGAATTTGAAATGTTAAAGGAATCGGGGGGACTTTCAAAAACACCAATTCGAGAAGCATTCAGAAATTATTGGAGGCAGATTTTAACAGTCACTGGAGCAACTGTTGTAGCAGCAGTTAATTTCTACCTGATCTTCGTCTATTTGACAACATATTTATCCACTGAGACTCACGTTCTTCTCTCATCTGCTCTGGATATAAA
>JALLOG010000563.1 GCA_027717645.1 Desulfobacterota bacterium AH_259_B03_O07 | reverse complement strand
ATAAGAAGGTCCTTAGCTTGAGCAGCTGGTAATCCTTCTACATCAACACATCCGCCCAGGAAATTAAGTGGTTCAATCGTAGCATCAGTCAGAACATCTACTAAGTTAAGAAAGGCGTTATCAAAAGCATTATCTTCTAAGAATACCATGCCTTCAAGAACAGGAAATAATAATTCCCCTCCACTGTCAGGGATAATCGTAACCGTACCCTGAGTTGGATCACATACTTTTGGTCCTGTTACAGGACACATTAGGATTACAGTACCAGGACCGAGAGATTCTTGTAAATTTGGTGGGATCCTGGTAGCAATAACGGCTATCCGGGCTTCCCCGTCTTGAACTAC
>JALLOG010000562.1 GCA_027717645.1 Desulfobacterota bacterium AH_259_B03_O07 | reverse complement strand
GTATTGATTAACTTCAACGAAGAAGTAACTGAGGATAGGCTTACGGAATTAAGAGAAAAGGGTATAAAGGAGCTTAAAACTTTCTACATTGATAATATCTCAATTGTAGCTTCAATTAGGAACACGATTCTTGCTGACAAGGTTGATGGTACCGAGGACGCAATTACTGAAATATACAAAAAGTTTAGACCTACTGATCCCCCAACACAAAAAGTGGCTGAGAATTTCTTTTACAACATGTTTTCAAACCCTGACACCTATAGGCTATCTCAGGTAGGTCGACTTAAGATAAATTATAAGCTAAACCATGGAATTAGTGATGACGTACCTACACTAAAGAAAGA
>JALLOG010000561.1 GCA_027717645.1 Desulfobacterota bacterium AH_259_B03_O07 | reverse complement strand
ACATAAATTAATTGGAGTGGTACATCTGTTTCCGGGAATATTAGTTGTTTGTTTGGATGCATTCCAGCTATTGTGATTCCATCTTGTCCATCGCCAGCTTCTGAAATTATCAAACGAAAACTTTTTTCCGCGCCTACCTCCATCAATCTATGAGCATAAATACTAAAAACTACGGGAATATTAGCTGGAAGCGATACACCTAGTTGTACACTACAGCCTATTATATTTACATGTCCGCTGCCATTACTACATCGTTTTCGTACTCCATTTACCTCTAAGTAAAGTAATTCAGAGAATATGCTATCTGTTGGAGGATTGCTATAAACAACTTCAAATAGTAAAGATA
>JALLOG010000560.1 GCA_027717645.1 Desulfobacterota bacterium AH_259_B03_O07 | reverse complement strand
TGATGTGGTCTTATGTAATTATAGGTATGTTCCCACCTGGACGGTTGCTTGTTGTGTTCTACTAAACTTAGCTCTATTTCCTCTAATTCATAGAACTCTTCCCTATGAGTCCTGTTTGCCCTTTCTACACATCCATTTAGCTTCGGTGAATTAGGAGGAAGTTCAAAAAGAAGTATTTCTTTATCCCTACACCCCTCCTCAAAATCCTTCTTCCATTCTGAGCCGCCATCTATCTGTATTGCCCTAATCTTATATGGATATGTGCTTTGTAGGTACTCTAAAAACTTCGCCCCACAATAGCTTGTCTGCCTTGAGTAAACTCTAATCCCATCCCACTTACTTATCACATC
>JALLOG010000055.1 GCA_027717645.1 Desulfobacterota bacterium AH_259_B03_O07 | reverse complement strand
CAGGACACTACAGAGGAAACTGTATCGTAAGGCCAAGTCATTGGAAGATGACGTAATGCCTTACGGTGAAGGGCATCGGAAAGCCGTGTACGGGAAAATCGTATGCACGGTTTGATGAGGGAGGGTAGGACAACGTAGCTATGGTTTGGCTATTGAGACACCGTCAGACGAAAGGGGCGGCAACAGATAGGCCAGACCTCAGGTTGCTGTATCCTGCTCTCTACTCTACCCAGGACTTTGTGTTTACTTTCGCTATCTCTCTAATGTTGCTCTTCCCCTCTCCGCCCGCTTCGTCTGCGGCCGCCCCCTCGCTTTTTGAGGCTACTTTGATAATAGTTGAAGTAGACGCTACGTATTAATATAGGATTTTCATATTATTTTAATCTTTACTAATTGGTTTTGTTAACCAATCTTTGATAAAATCATTTGGTGAATACGAAATGTCTTCCCAACCAAGCATTCTTAATAAAAGACGTTCGAGAATGGTCCTTAATCTATATAACTCTTTTATGAAAAATTTGCTGTTCATTTCTTTTGATGTATGAAAAAGTTTAGCCCGTGTGCTAATAAGGCTGAAACGGCCTTTATCAGGATATAAATCTTTATAATCTACATTATATTTAGAAAGAAGCTCACGTAATACAAAGCGCAAAGAGGGGCGGTTCAATTCCTTAATTTTTCCTTCAATTTTGCTCCTTATAGAATTAGATCGAACATTAGCGTTAATAACGTTAATTAAGTTTAATCTAAGATTCTCAAAAGAATCATTTGAGAGATTCTGTGTCAATCCTTCCTTTGTCGCAAACATGTCTATTATCTTTTCCAACGAAAAGAAAAAATTTGTAAATTGTTCTTCTCCATATCTTGCTTCATTCCCTGATACGAAATAAACAATAGCCATCTGTACGTTTATATTTTCGTCTCGCAACTTACGTAGATTACGCAAGCCAATTTTTAGAAAGTCCCTTGTCTTGGAGAATTGTATAAATTCATCGGATTGGTCTGGTTCCTTTGTCGACCATTCTTTTACGTTTCTTATGTAGTTTAAAGTCTTGTTTTTTGAAATTAAATCAAATCGAAACCATGTAACACGACTTCTAGATAAAAAAGAAACTAACAGGCATAGATCATCGGCAATTTCCTTTCCTAGACAACAGAGATCACCATCGGAAAGATTTTCGATTGGCTCTATAGTTTTAATATGCAATGACAGGACATTGGTTGTTAATTCATGGCTAATCGGAGTTGTTTCTCGATCATAGAAATAGTATGGGATAATCTCAACTTCAATTGGAAGGTTTTCATTTAATTCCAAATTTTGATTCCTCGACTCAGTTTCTGTTTCCCCTGTAAACGATAACTTACGAAGATAATCCGCTAACCAATACTTTCGTGGGCCCGTTAAAAAAAAGTTAAGATGTCGTTCATGACTTTCGCGAGACTCATAGGTTGTTGTTATAGTTAAATCTGTGCAGATTAAATCGGCTACAACATAATTAATATTTTCTCCATAATCTTTACCCCAGGTTTTTAATCCAGGCGATTTCAACAGTACCTTTTCACTGAGTATTTCAAAATCGAAATCATCCTGCTTTTCTTTTGTTAACTTTAAATAGAGGCCATTTTTAGGTTTAATTTCCAATACCATCATAGAAGTCTTTTGATTTCCTACTATCCTTCCAACTATTTCACCTGCTTTCACCAGGGAATATTCCAGAACCATATGGAGCTTATCTAATGTTTCTTTGTCATTAGATAATTTCCCTTCAAATTCATATAATCGTGAAAACTTATTTTTTGTAAATAAATCTCTCATAAATCAAATTTCAAAAATATGGGATTTTTCTAATAATCCCACAATATAGAATGCTATGTAGTAATACATTTTACCTATTGATAAAAAGAGTTCATCCCCTTTTCTTTATCCTCTTAAGTTACTACGAATGTCTGACCTAGAGTTTGTAAAATTTACATAATACCTAATAGATGCTTTTTTATTTTTTAATCTGGTATTTAAAAAATTAAAAATCTTCTATGTTTAAGCATCTCACGGTCTGTTTATAAAAAAGCTTTCTGTATAATAATCTGTATAATAAGTAGTTAGTAAAAAATACTAAGGATTTTTGCTTACTAAGGAGGTGTAAACCTTGGTGTTACTCAGCTTAATAGCCCCTATAATTACACTCACTGCTGCAGTTGTAGCAGTCGCCGGGGATACTTGGAACCCAAAAAATAATGGTTGGCGCAAAATAACGAATACCGAGTCTTGGGGTCAAATCTTTTGTTGACTAATTATATGACTCTGCAATCTGGCTTACAGATTGACTTAACCCAATTTCTATCAAAATATAAAGAGCGGAAGAAGTCCTTTTTATGCAAGTCTATCCCATTATATCAAGTTTTATATTATTTTTAGACTATCTGGGCAACAGCCCATTAAGATGCGCGCCTTATTTTTTTATCTAAACACTTAGGAGTATCATTCCAAGGATCCCCTTTCTTCTGTCTATTAAGTGTCATCACAGACGCTTAGACGTGCTCAATAATGATCTAGAGTATATTGTCTCCTAAAAACGAGTAAGTATAATGTTTTTGGGTTAATTGTTTATCAGCCATTACAGAAGATCAACCGAGATAACAACCAATATCTGCAGGAGAATAATTAGATGAAAGATTCGTTGAGACCAGGCCTAACCTTTGAATTCGATTATACCGTTCCAGAATCGAAGACGGTTCCATATCTATATCCTGAATCTGAAGAGTTTCAAATGATGCCGAAAGTCTTGGCTACAGGATTTATGATAGGTTTGATCGAGTGGGCCTGTATCAAATTCATTAATGGTTATATAGACTGGCCAAGAGAACAATCGGTCGGCATACATGTAAAACTAAGTCATTCTGCGGCGACTCCATACGGATTGAAGATAGTTGTAAAAGGGGAACTGATAAAAATAGAAGGAAGAAAGCTTACTTTTTCTATAGTTGCGAACGACGGTCTCGATGTTATCTCTGAAGGAACGCATGAGAGATTCATAGTTGATGCTGAAAGATTCAGTTCCAAAGTAGAGAAGAAAAGAAATATGGGTAGTACAGCAATATAATGCCTCATTTCTTAAATTAATTTTGAAGGGAAGTAGGTTTTTAGAAAACGATTTACACTGAGCAAATAAATCGATGGCTAAAACGTTAGGCTACAACTGCGAATTTCTTCATAAACGTTCAGATAGCCGAAATAGCTGTTAGCTATATTGATTTACTCTGAAGTTTTGTATGAACTGCGATCAATAAGGACAACTTTGTGAATAGAAATATAAAAATATCCTCTATCAAAGCGCTTGCCTTCGATGTCTTCGGTACTGTAGTTGATTGGCGTACCACAATAATTCGTGAGTGTACTCTCCTCGGAAAGGCCAAAGGAATTCATGTGGATTGGGCTCAATTTGCCGATGCATGGCGAGCAGGTTACGCCCCGGCAATGGATCAGGTTCGCAGAAGTGAATTGTCATGGATGAATATTGACTCCATTCATCGGATGATCCTCGAGCGGTTGCTTATCGAGTTCGAAATAAAGGGTTTGACCGAAAGTGAGAAATACGATCTGAACCGGATATGGCATCGGCTCAGACCATGGCCAGACTCTGTTCGAGGACTTAGAAGATTACGGAAACGATATGTGTTGGCTACGCTTTCAAATGGCAACATGGCTTTACTGGTCAATATGGCAAAAAACGCAGGTTTACCTTGGGACTGTATCTTGTCATCAGAGTTGTCAAAGCATTACAAGCCAGATAAGGAAGTGTACAGGACAGCTGCTGACCTATTGGGACTGGGACCAGAACAGGTCATGATGGTTGCAGCGCACAAGGATGACCTAAATGCGGCAAAGACTGTAGGATTCAAGACGGCTTTTGTCGTCAGACCTCTGGAGTTTGGTCCTGCGGGAACTCCTGATCTCAGCGCAGATCCTTCGTTTGACATTAGGGCGAAGGACTTTATCGACCTGGCTACAAAGCTTGAAGCTTAGGTGCATCAAGTCGTCTGAATAACAAGTCCAGGATCGGGCATCCATATTGGCTTAACTCAATTTCTTTCAAAATACAAAGCGGAAGCAGGCCTTTTTATGCAAGTTTATCCCATTTTATCTTGTTTGATTTTTTTAGATGATTTGGGCAACAGCCCGTCGAGACCTGACACCACAGCTCTTGAGAATGAATTCTCTTTTCCAAATAAATCTGATTCTGAAGAGGATCTAATCTTAAATTTAGCTAATTTTCTTATTGAATTTAATCAGACTAGGAGACATGGTGGATTGAACTATGAAACGCCGTTCGATAAACTCCAAAAAAGTGACAAAATTACTGAGCTAGTACATGCGTCCCCTTTATTCTTTATTCTGGGGGAGGTAAGAAACAAAGATCAGTAATAATTATTTCCTAAATCGCGCTAGATGATTCAGCTAACCGATATCTCTCTATCATTCGGTTCGAGGTACCTATTTAAAAACCTTTCCTGGCATATAAAGGACGGGAAGAGAATAGGTTTATTCGGTCCGAACGGGGTAGGAAAGACAACCTTACTCAATATGATCGCAGGCGTCGTTGCTCCTGACAAAGGAGCGGTCAGCATTCCCCCTTCTCACACCATAGGTTATTTGCCTCAGGAGGTTGAGGATACAAGCTCGGATAAAACAGTTCTTGAAGAGGCGCTTAGCGCATTTAAACATGTAAATGAGCTTGAGGGCGAGTTGGAATCGCTGACACAAAAATTGAGCGAACTAGAAGAAAAAAATTCAGATGAATATAAGAAGATACTCTTACGACTCGACGCTATACATAATGAACTCAGAACAAAGGACTCGCATACTCTACAATATCAGACCGAGAAGTTGCTTATGGGACTCGGGTTTCACGACTCGGACTTAAAAAAAACCCCCTTATTACCTTTTCGGGCGGATGGAGAATGAGGGTGGCGCTCGCAAAGCTACTTTTACAGAAGCCGAATGTTCTTTTATTGGACGAGCCTACTAACCACCTCGATATAGAAAGCATAGATTGGCTTGAGAATTATTTGGGAGCCTTTCAGGGAAGCGTGATTATGGTTTCGCATGACCGTTATTTCCTAGACCGTATGGTCGATAGTATTGCAGAGCTGGATATGGGGCAAATTACGGAGTATTCGGGGAATTACTCCTCTTATCTCGATGAGCGGAGCGCCCGGCTCACTATACAAAATTCGGCATTTAAGAACCAGCAGAGAAAAATAAGGGAGACCGAGCGTTTTATAGAAAGGTTCCGTTACAAGAATACTAAGGCAAGGCAGGTCCAGAGCCGTATAAAGATGCTCGAGAGGTTAGAGCGTATACCCGAGCCGGCTTCGGATAATGCATCGATACATTTTAAATTTCCCGAGCCAAAGCGGTCGGGCAAAGTTGTGCTCGAACTCACGCAATTTTCAAAGTCATATAAGAACAAGGACGGGAGCGGCATCGAAGTTTTTTCGGAGGCGGGCCCCCTCTCGGTATTAAGAGGCGATAAGATTGCGCTAATCGGAAAGAACGGCGCCGGAAAAAGCACTCTTGCAAGAATTTTACAGGGGGTAGAACCCTTTTCAGGTGAGAGGAAAGTTGGACACAATGTCGAGCTGACTTTCTTTGCGCAGCATCAAGCCGAATCGCTTAACCCCGAAAATACTATAATAGAGGATCTTGAAGCGGAGAGTACCTCACAGAACGAAACCGAAATCAGGTCACTTCTCGGTGCGTTTCTTTTCAGTGGGGAAGAAGTTTATAAACCGATAAGCGTTTTGTCGGGTGGTGAAAAAAGCAGAATAGCTCTCGCAGAGACTCTCCTGTCACCTAAAAACTTCATGATCCTGGACGAGCCTACGAACCACCTGGATATAAAGTCGAGAAATGTCCTTGTTGATGCACTTAAGCAATATAAAGGGACATTTCTTGTAGTAAGTCATGACAGGCATTTCCTTGATCAGGTAGCTAATAAGATCTGGTATGCCGACAAGAGGAATATAATTACTTATCCCGGGACATATTCGGAGTTTCATTATCATCAAAAACTGGGTGAAAAAGAAACCTCGGAGATATCTAAGGATAAAAGACGTGACGGGATTGGGGGAATGGCAAAAGAGAACCGGAAGCCGGGGTCCGGAATATCCGGCCGAGGGGAAATAAGAGGGAAGAAGCCCAAAAGCGAAACCGCCTATACAAAGAACTTAAGGAGCGTGGGATTGAGAATATGGAAAACTGGCCCGAGCTCTCCTTAAAACAGCTCAAAGCGGCACTCGATGACCTTGAAGAGACAATTCATAACTCCGAGAAGAGGAGACAGGAGCTGGAAGAATTCCTAGCCGATGCTCGAAATTTCAAAGATATAAAGGGCTCGGAACAAACGGCGCAAGAATTTAGCGAACTAAACGACAGAATAAAACTTCTCTACGAAACCTGGGAGAAGGTTTCATATCATTTAAACGCCTCGGGCGGCGATTAAATTAAAGTAACTTCAGGGTCGTATCTTCACAATTGACAAATGATCACAATGATTCCTCAATCTCCCTTATCATTTTATTAAGTTTTTTATCCCCGGTTAGTTCTCTCTCAAATCTATTGCAGCTCTGTGAAATTAATGCATAGTCCTTGAGATATTAGCTTTAGAGGTTTTAACAAATAAATGATAATGAATGTCCATAAGACAGTATACATAGCATAGTAAAGAGAATTTATTGAATGTTTCAATTAGTTTTTCTATGAATTTAGATTTATCTTTATCACTAAGTAAGATTTTATCCTTCCTAATACCCCTTGAGGTGATGTGGTAGCAAGCATTTTCAAATGCTAGTCTCAAAGGTCTTGCCATGTTAGGGTAATCTGACCTAACTAATACCATTTGTCAATTGCGAAGACGCGACCCCGGTTGTTTATAGTCATTTGTAATTTCCTTTCATTTGATATTTCTTATTTATATTACTGGAGTATCACCGAGAAGTCTCATGAGAGACTGTGCAGGCAACTTTAACGACTAGTGTTGAACGTATCTTGGTCACTCGCCGGGCTCGTCAAACGACCTTGATCCATGAGCAAATTTGAGTGGAGTGAGGACCTCGCGCCCATACCAGTTTTTAATCTATGAAACACTAAGAGCGTCTTTAATTCAAACAAGGCCAAAGTATATTTTCTCAGAGTTTGTCTTTAAATGTTTAACGAAGGATTTTATCTTCTTTTGTGAAGGCCGCCACTTTGCCTCAAAAAATATAGGGATGGGTTTTGACCGTTTGGTGATTAAGGTTTTTTTTATTCCTTCAGGAATTTTACTTTTTGGTAAAATGGCGCAACCTAATCCATTTGCAGACCAGTCTACGAGGACCTGATAAGTCATGGCTTTTCCCTCATATTCTTTGAAGTCTCTACTGGTACTTCTTAAAATATATCTGGTGATTTCTGAGAGACCGCATGAGTCAGGTACCATCACAAAAGTTTTATCTCTGATATCTCCTATTTCAACCTTCAAAGAATCCCGATCTGCCGGATCAATAAGATAGAGCTGTTCTTCATAAATAGAAAGTGCATTACCCATGGGTGTTTTACTAACTTTAGGAGCAATTATAAGATCTAGTTCTCCACTAACAAGTTTTTCTTGAAGTCCATTTAAATCTTGCTCAACCAAAATCACCTCATGATCTTTATGATTGGCTTTGAATGCACTAACCAAAAGAATTACAAATTTGGTGTTTACCAATGGAGAAATTCCTACCTGTAAAACTACGTTCTTGGGATTGAGAAACTCCTTAGCTTTGCTGTGTATGGACTTCTCTATCTCGATCATGGAACGAACGGAAGGCAAAATGCTTTCTCCAAATTGAGTCAATGTTACACTTCGGGTCGATCTTAAAAAAATAGCTTGCTGAAGTTCTTCTTCAACCTTAAATATCCCATTAGAGAGGGTTGGTTGTGTGACATTACATGTCCGAGCGGCTTTACTAAAGGACTTGTGCTGGGCCAGAGCTAATATAAAGTGTATTTGGGTAAGCGTCATATATTCATAATACCTATTAATAGTATTTATTCAATCAATTTCTCTATCCAAGCACCTGGGGGTAATCTTAGATATAGAAATTAATTCAACCTTTACAGGAGGTAAGTATTATGAGTAAGGCGTATATGCAAATCATTCTTAAAGTATCAGATAAAAATAGGGGCGAAGCCGCTGGTGTTTACAAGAAGTATAAAGCTCCATTTTTAGAGCAAATCGCAGGGGCGGTGTCTAAGGAGCTTCTTATCCGAGACGAAGATGTTGTGGTGCTTAACGGTTTTACCAGTAAGGCAGAAGCGGAGGCGTATCTTAAAACTGATTTTTTTGAAAAAGATATTGTCGGAGAGCTTTCTCCTCTTCTTGATGCTGCACCAGAAATTAGAGTTTACGACGCAATGTAGCACCGGAGAATGATGGGGATGACATGGAATACCCTTACAATTTGGATTATGCTAAGAAACTAGTCATTAACACCAATGAAGAAGAATGGGTTCCATCGAGTTTGCCTGGTGTAGATAGATGTATGCTCGAGCGGGAAAGTGCAGAAGCAGGGATTACAACAAGTGTCGTTAGCTATGCACCTAATTCCCATTTTCCCGCTCACACACACCCTAAAGGCGAAGAGATCTTCGTCCTTGAGGGTGTTTTCTCAGATGAGAATGGTGACTATGAAGCGGGTACTTATATTCGAAATCCTGCTGGATGCAGCCATTCCCCTTTTAGTAAAGAAGGCTGTAAACTATTTGTAAAACTGAACCAGTTCTTGCCTGCTGATGATCAACCAATTGCTATCAATACCAATAAGCAAGAATGGCTCCTGGGTCACGGTGAGCTTAAGGTGATGCCGCTTTCAAGTTTTGGAACAACAGGTACAGCACTAGTCAAATGGCCTCCTGGAGCACGCTTCACACCCCATAGTCATTTTGGAGGGGAAGAGATTTTTGTTTTATCAGGAACTTTTATTGATGAGCATGGAAGATACCCTGCTGGAACTTGGATAAGAAGTCCTCACATGTCGAGTCACAATCCTTACGCTGATGAGGGCTGTATTATTTTTGTGAAAACGGGTCATCTTTCGGACCGACCTGGAGGTTTATAACTCCAACTTCTTTTTTGAAGGCAACAGCGTCTGGTGACATGCAAAAAAGTATATTAAACAATTCTTTCAAAGTGAACTGTTTCAAAGCGTGTCCAAATATTTGTAAATTAGGCGGCTCGAATTTTTCTAGCGTAATTCAAGGGAGTGAGCGGTTTCCGCTGGGGCTCTTGAATACACATCGAACTTTTCAATTCGAGGATGTTAATAATATTTAGCAAATTCGTAAGGTGAAAATTAAAAAGTTATTCGAGACTTTGAATTATATGTTTAAAAATTATATATTGGGTATTTATAAGAAGGAAATAGACATGAACAGCATTAGAAACATAGAAGTTACATTATTACTAGCAGTGGGATTATTAATATCAGGAGGAGTAGTTGGGCAGCTACCCCTTGCTTTGGCTCAAGATAAATCCCTAGGGAAGGTTGAATTTCCTATTTCATGCAGCCCAAAAGCTCAGGAAACATTCAATAGTGGTGTTGCACTTCTTCATCACATGATGTACGCACAGGCGGAGAAAGAATTTCAAAAGGTAGCGGAGTTAGACCCTGAGTGCGCAATGGCACATTGGGGTATAGCAATGACACTATTTCATCCACTATGGGCACCGCCGAGTAAAGAGGAACTTAAGAAAGGACAAGCCTCCGTAATAAAAGCAAAACAATTAAAGCCTAAAACTCCCCGAGAACTAGGATATGTCTCAGCAGTTGGGGCTTTTTATGATGACTGGCAGACTAAAGACCATAAGACGCGTATAGCAGCATGGGGAGCAGCGCAAAAAAACGTTCTTGATGCTAACCCTGAAGATGTTGATGCGGGAGCCTTCTACGCACTTTCTCTACTGGCAACTGCACCCAAAAAAGACAAGACATTCAAAAACCAGAAAGAGGCCGGCTTTATGCTTGAAGAGCTTCGTGAAAAGGCACCCGAGCACCCAGGTCTTTTTCATTACACCATTCATGCATATGACAATCCAATGCTCGCACGCCGTGCAGTCCCTGTTGCAAGGGGTTACGATAAACTTGCACCAGACGTGCCTCATGCCCTTCACATGCCAAGTCATATATTCGTGAGGCTCGGGATATGGCATGACGTCATTGACTGGAACATACACTCGGCTTCTGCTGCAAAAAGACAATCAACAGACACAATGCCACTTCATTATATACATGCCGTTGATTACCTTATCTATGCCTATCTCCAGCAGGGACAGTATGAAAAGGTCTTAAATCTACTTAACAAAATCAACGGAGTTGAAGATTATCAGGACAGTTTCGTTTCAGCGTATGGGATTGCAGCTGCTCAGGCACGTTATCCAATAGAGCGCATGGAATGGGAGGAAGCAGCTTCACTACCGGTACGTACACACAGTGCTTTTCCCTGGGATAAATACCCGCAGTATGAGTCTATAACCTATTATGCTCGTGGACTTGGTGCTGCAAGAAGTGGTGACACAAAATCGGCCCAGAAAGCAAAAATGAG
The DNA here is from genome assembly GCA_027717645.1 of Desulfobacterota bacterium AH_259_B03_O07. GTDB lineage: Bacteria > Desulfobacterota_D > UBA1144 > Nemesobacterales > CSP1-2 > JALLOG01. Next base: position 9,705 of record JALLOG010000055.1, on the reverse strand, counting down.
GCTTGATGAGTTATATGAAAATACTGTAAATAAAGGGGAACAGTACTGGAGCGTGATTGTAGACGCTCAGCGTAAGACGGTAGATGCGTGGATAAAATACTCAAACGGCGATAAGAAAAAGGGACTTCAAGTGATGCATGAGGCTGCCGATATTGAGGACTCCGTAGACAAACATCCGGTTACCCCCGGCTCTGTAATGCCTGCCCGTGATATGCTGGGTGATATGCTACTTATGTCAAACAACCTCGAAGAAGCTTTAAAAGCCTATGAAGTTAGCTTAAAAACTTCGCCTAACCGTTACTACAGCTTGTACGGTGCCGGATATGCTGCAGAGTCTTCGGGAAATCAAGAAAAAGCAAAGACATACTACATAGAGCTAATAAATCTCACGACAAATGCAGATTCTGAACAAACTAGAGTAAAGCATGCTAAGAAATATACTCAGAAGAATTGATATGATTGCTGTTATTTTGGCTGGTGCATAGCTATTGAGGGGGTTATGAGGGGGTCTGGCTTGCATATTGACTTAGCTCAATTTCTATCAAAATAAAAAAGGGGAAGCAAAACTTTTTATCCAAGTTTCTCCCATTATTTCACCTTTTATATTATTTTAAGAGAATTTGAGCAACAGCCTGTTGAGACGCGACCCCGCTACTTTACGCTCCTCTTTATTTATTCTGTCTGCTTTTTGTAAAAAATAAGGTCATTAGCGCTCCGATAAATACAATTGTTCCGGTAAAACCTAATCCTATTTTCAAACCCTTAACATATGAATCCCTTATATGTGGTATCAATTTATTAAACATAGAACTACCAACTTCTTTCTCTAATATCTGTTCAGAACTGCTTCCCAATATAAAGGATTTTATATTTCCAACGTCTGAGCCTGATAAATTTAAATCAAGAGCGGAGATCCTTCCTATAAAATCATTTATTGCTGTATCGATGAAAATTGTTGTTGCAACTGCTAGACCAAGCGCAGCACCGGACATTTGAAACATCATAACTATGCCCCCTGCCAAACTTGCCCTGTATTCCTCGACGTATCCGACGGCGGCGGTAGTAATACATGGCAATGCTATACCGAACCCGATACCGCATATTAACGAAGGTGGGACCAGGTATATATAACTTGTACCAATTCCAAATATCACAATACCAAAAGTACCAATCGAAAGTAACAGCATACCTATGATTATGGACATCTTTGCACCTAACGAATTATAAATTTTTCCGGAAAAGGGAGATGTTAATCCGAAGGAAAGGACAATCGGAACCAGTGCGGCTCCTGCCTGTAATGGGGTGTAGTGTTTGAATTTTTCCAGATACTGCGGAAGGTATAGAAAAATACAGAAAAAAGTGGGGCATAAGGTTGCCATGACAAGACAGTAGGCCATGAATCCCCGATTTTTCATTACCTCCTTCGGGATGAGCGCACTTTCTTCTTTTTGTTCGAATTTCAAAAAAAGGAAAAGAAATATTACGGATATTATTATCAAACCTATCGTTTTAATGGATAACCAACCCCATGAGATAGATTGATCTACAGCATAAAGAAAGGAAACCAGTGTTATTGAAATTGCTATAACTCCAATATAATCTACCCCCTGATCTTCTCCTTCAGCAGATTGTTCAGATACGACATAAAGGGTAATTAGACCTGCTATTATCGTTAACGGCACGTTTACGAATAAAACCCACCTCCAGGATAGAAATTCAGTTAAAATCCCTCCAATCAATGGTCCTGCAGCATTTCCTAAACCTGATACACCGAAAATCAATCCCATGGCATAACCCTTCTGATTTTCAGGAACTGATGAGTAGCAGATACCAATAATTGAAGGCCAGAGAAAAGCGGCCCCCACTCCCTGAAGAACCCGCATTGAAATTAATAGACCAGAGCCCTGAGACAATCCGCCAATTAAGGATGCAGCTCCGAAAATAACAATACCAATCAAGAAAATCTTTCTTCGCCCGTAAATATCTGCCAGTCGGCCGGTGGTAACCAAAAGAACACCGAAGGCAAGTAAATACCCGTTTACAATCCACTCAACCGTCCCTAAGCTAATTTCGAAAGACTTTTCAATTGCGGGCAGTGCAACATTTATAGATGCAAGATCAACAGCAATGACAAGCACCCCAATCCCCATTGCAATAAAGGTAAGAATTAGCCTTCGATCCATGATTAACCTTCTTCTTTTATATTTAACATCCCAGTAAGTTAATACATCCGCTGTAAAAATAGAAAAATAGGCATCTGCTGAATGAAGGTAACTCCAACCTATTTCTACGAGGTTTTTAATGGGGAGCAGTATAATTGTTCCCATGGAAATCGGTGGTCAGAGAGGAAAGTTTTCTTGACATGAGCTTATCTTTACCGGAAAATGTGGAAAGAAAAGGTTTATGCATAAAATGGGATAAAATATGTAATTATATTGTTATTTAGAAGGAGTAGGCTACGTTCGAGTTTGAAGTCCATTCGTTGGCAGGGCAGATGCGGCCGCTCTCGCATTGGCTGCATCATGCAGCGCTGGTTATTCTACTTGTCGCGTTGCTGGGGGGCTGCGGAGCCGCCCACTCGGATCCGGAGCTCCTGCGCCGACGCTATCACAGCTCGGCAACTGACAAAGAGCGTGAGTATCTCCTGTATCTTCCGGCAGGCTACCACGACGGTCAGACCCAGCGCTGGCCCGTAATTCTCTTCTTGCATGGTGGCGGAGAGAGGGGCGATGGCTTGGATGACCTGGACTACGTCATGCGTCATGGACCATTGATGGAGGCGTGGATCCAAAAACGCGATCTGGGATTAATCATCATAGGTTCACAGTTACCAGTTTTCGAGCAGGAAGAGCAGCTTCGGTCCCGACAGGGGATTCCCAAGCCCAAACGGCTTGAATCTAGCATCCCACCACGAGAACCAGAGTCACGGCCTGATCGTCCGATGGTGAGGACGGAGGACGCTGATCGCCAACCGTGGGATGAACTAGGACCACCAGAAGGCTGGTGGAAAAGTGAGGACGACCTCTTGGCCATCCTAGACGAGGTATTGCGGGACTTTCGTGGAGATCCAGACCGCGTCTATTTGACTGGCATAAGCTATGGGGGTTACGGCACTTTCTACATGGCGGCAGCCCATCCTGACCGCTGGGCAGCGATTGCTCCAATTGTCGGAACAGGCGACCCCGCTACCGCCACCGTCCTAGCCGAACAAAACCTCCCCGTCTGGATGTTCGGGGGAGGGCGAGATGGACTTGTGCGTATAGGTTGGCTGTACCAGATGGCTCAAGCTCTCGAAGCTGCGGGCCACACCTCCGTGCGTTTCACTGTTCACGAGGATATGGGCCACGATGCGTGGAAGCGGGTATATTCAGGCCAAGATCTATACGATTGGTTTCTGTCCCATGTCCGTCACTGAGAAATGATGAGCCGCCACCTAACATGGTAACCCATGGGATGGGAAACCCTACATAACATCTCGCTGCAGCGGACGAGCGACGCCCGCGAGAGCTTGCTCCAGCCCGTGGCGCGGCTCCCCGCTGAGCTCTATCGTTAAAACAGCTTGAAACATGGCCCATTACAGCATCTCCTCAGATAATCACTAATGTAAAAAATACGGATATCAGCTAAAAACCCGAATATCACAACATAACCAAAGGCTGTGCAATATATTGCAAATAATTCGCCGTAATTAATATTTCCCTTTTCTATTGTCTCCCTACTCTATTGTCTCAGCGTTTGAAATTGGCTGGAAATGGGTTGAATTAGCATTAATTCTTGAATATGAGACCAACTCAAGCCACACAAAAATCCCTAGCATACTCTCACCTATATGAAACAGGTCGGATTTATAAATAAAGCAAAGCTACGACTATAAGGGGATACGATATTAGACGGGTTTTATGTTATAGATTATTAGCTTATAAGCTAATTGACCTGTACTGCTCCCCCTTTTGTCAAGCCCGGCTTAAGTTGGGATTATGAAGAATGAATGCTTCCTTGCCACTCATATAAGCCCGCTTCCCGTTATGCTAAGTACTTGCCTCCTTAAATTGTCTTGTGTTATCTGTTGGATATGGAATTTTGCAATTCTAATAGCTCACTTAGACCATGGTCGGATTTTAAGGGGGGGGTAGGCCAGCCCGCTATCTACTCAGTCTCTGTGATGTCTATGGCTATACTACCGACAGCGTTAGGAGACCCCTCGATGGAAACGGGAAACTTATGAACGATGATTCTAATCTGCCCAGAAGGATAAGAAACTGTATCCTTAAAAATTATAGGAGTTCCAGTTTCGGTTACTTTACGGTCGTATGCCCGAAATTTTTCGGCCTCCTCCTTGGAAAGAGTGTCATAGTCGGTCTTGCCTATTAACTCCTCTTTGCTTAATTTATGAATCTCCGCAAACCGGCGATTGACCATTAGAAAGCGGCCCTGTTCATCCTTGAGAAGGATAATCGCATCGGAACTATCAATAAAATTTTGAATCAACTTAGCTTCATCAGCCATCAGTATATCTCCTCCTGGTTTCTGATAAAAAGATGTTTCATTTATAGGGGACTATATAACTTTCCGCTCCCCAATAGTCAAGCCGGGTTTAAATGGAGAAAGAATTCGCTGACATGAGCTTATCTATACGGGAGTATGTGGAAAAAAAGGGTTTATGCATAATATAGGATAATATTTACCTCCTTTTGATTTAGTTTTAGGTGTTATTCTCATTGGATATTATAATATTGCAAGAATGAACGAATTTCTAGTTTATTTTAGCTACCTTAGGTAAGAAAACCTGTCAGAGACTTTAATGCGCAATATAATCTGCTATATAATTTTTGCGACCATAGAATGAGCATAAAAATTAATTTTAGAGAGGGATGAGGCCCATATGACAGCCCACGGAGATCACTTGAGCAGCGGGCAGCGGAAGCGCGCCTTCATCTCGATGCTGATTATGGTGCCCCTTGGCGGGGCCGCCACCGACATATATATCCCATCCCTGCCGGCGATGGCCCACTTCTTCGACGCATCGCGTTTTGCAATCCAGTCCACGCTACTAGTCTTTATGGTCTGCTATGGGATCGGCCAGATCATCGCAGGGCCACTGACGGACACCTCCGGTCGCCGAGTGCCGACACTGCTGAGCACCAGTGTATTCGTGCTTGCATCCGTCGGTATAGCATTAGCGCCCCCGCTGTGGATGGTGATCGCACTGCGTGGAGTGCAGGGGTTCTTCGTGGCCTGCGCCGCTGTTGGGGCTCGGGCCATCGTTGCGGACTGCTACGAGGGCGCGGAGCAGACCAAGGCTGCCAACTGGATGACTATGGCCTGGGCCACGGGCCCGATCCTTTCACCTGCCTTGGGCGGGTACCTTCAGGCTTGGTTCGGGTGGACGGCATCCTTCTGGTTCCTGGCCGGATTTGGCGCAATTGTGGTGCTCGTCGCTCTGCTGATCCTGCCCGAGACACGTGACCCACGGCAAGAGAGCCGATTTGTCCAGGCCTTCCGGCTCTACGGCCGGATGGCCACAGACCGTGTCTACCTTCCTACCGCCTTGGGCATGGCCTGCCTAATCTCGGTTATGTACGGTTTCGAGGTACTAGCACCATTCTACATCCAGACCGACCTGAAACACGATCCCATATTCTATGGTCACCTGCAGTTGATACTCGGGTGCCTGTGGCTTGCGGGTAACTTCTTCAACCGCATCGTCAGTCCTCACGTGAAGGTGATCCGGATCATTACCGCCGCAGCAGGGATCTCCCTGCTAGTCAGCCTGCTCATGCTCGTGCTCGACCTCTCGGGCGTATTCAGCGTCATGGCGCTGGCAGTCCCGGCGGGGATCGTCTACTTCCTGATGGCGATGATCTGGCCCAACGGGTATTCTAAGTGCCTGGGTCGATTCCAGGATGCGGGCGGCAGCGCAAACGCACTGGTAAGTGGACTGTTCATCATCGTCAGCGCGTTTTTCGCCGCGTTTGCCTCCCTACTGCAGTCTGCCACGGCCTGGCCAATGTGGCTGCTGTACATCTTCGTCACTGCAGCGACGCTCGTCTTCTTCCTTGGCTTCCTGCGACGAGAGTTCGACTACAAGGTCCGCTAAGACGACTCAAGTACAGGGAATCAGCCCTTGACATAGGACATAGCTCCAAGGAAATTTCAGGAACACTCTTGGAGGGGCACTAGGGTCTAATCTTGATATTCAACAAAGCGCCTAATCCGTCGCTCCTGTCGACGCGTTTCCCGCGCGGCTAAGCTTTGTCGTTAGGTTTTGCAAACTTATTAAAAAAATAGGGGACGTCCATAAAAAAGTAAATAACTTAATCGGTCAAGCTGCTATCGATCTTTTAAGCAAGTTAATCGCCGCAAAGAAAGTTTAGTGTCTGCAATGCAAATTGACTTAACCCAATTTCTATCAAAATAAAAGAGCGGAAGAAGTCCTTTTTATGCAAGTTTTTCCTATTATATCAAGTTTGATATCATTTTAAGGGAATTTGGACAACAGCCCGTCGATATTCAATTAATACTAATATAATTCTCTTTCATTTCTATTTTGCGTCATTTCACCCCCGTTTCATTTTTCCTGATCATTCTAACCGGTGTTTTTCATTCCTGCGGCAATTCCATTTACACTCAGCTTCAGGTTATCTATGAGGTTTGACCCTTCACCAGCTTCGAAGTCACCTTTACTCAGCCTTCTCAAGAGTCCCACCTGAATGTAGCTTAGAGAATCTATATATGGATCTCGAAGCTCGATGGATTTCTGAAAAAATGGATTAAAATCAAGTATCTTTTCTTGACTTGTAATTTTAAGAATTACCTCTTCCGTCAGATTGTGCTCATTCCTTATTTGCCCAAATAGCCGTTTTCCTATTTCCCTTGGCTTCACGAGAAATGAGTACTCAAGAGCAATCCACATATCGGCTTTGGCTAAAGTCATCTGTATATTGTCTATATGAGATTTGAAGAAACTCCAGTCATTGTACATATCCTGAAGTATCTTGAGATTGTTGTCTGGATTTTTTTTGATGAATCCATTGAATGCGGATCCCACGGAGTATAAGCCCGTAATAAGATGCCGATTCTGTGTCCAGCTAAATACCCATGGTATGGCCCTAAGATCTTCAATACGATCGCTCTTTTTTCTTTTCGCAGGTCGAGAACCTATTCCCATCTGCTCTATAATGCTGATAGGGGTTGCCTGTCTGAAATATGTATGGAAATCGGGATCCTCATAGATGAGTGCTCGCCAAATACGCCTTGCGTTCTCTGCAATTTCTTCCATTACCTCTTCCCACTCAGGTTTTACCTCCTCTTCCTTTAGGCTTGTAAGGATTACCGCAGATGTTACAAGCTCAAGGTTGTCTTCGGCGATTTCCGGTAGTGAATAATTACTGTAGATAACCTCTCCTTGCTCCGTGATCTTTATTATGCCGTCAACGGTTCCTGCTGGACGAGCTAAAATAGCCTGATTTGTTGGGCCTCCACCTCTGCTTACCGTTCCTCCCCTACCGTGAAACAGTCTGTGCTGTAAACCAAATTCATCAGCGACTCTTTTTAAAGACCTCTGGGCCTTGTAACTCTCCCAGCTCGCACTAAGCAGCCCTCCATCCTTTCCGCTATCCGAATAGCCAATCATAATCTCAGAGATATTACCCCGCGTATCCAGGTGCCTTTGATACACTTGATTAGAATAGAGCTCTCGCATTATTTCGGGAGAACGCTTGAAATCATCGATGGTTTCAAATAAAGGTACTACGTTAAGCTTGCTTACCGTGCGATCACCATCTGTATAATAGAGTCCCATTTCCTTTGCGAGAAGAAGGACTTCAAGCACGTTACTCGCACTGTGAGTCATGCTCACAATATAAGTATCTATGGCCTCTAGACTTATTTCTTCAAGGCAATGTCTCACACATTTTAGCGTTTCCATTATTTCGGTGGTTTCCTCAGATAGTTTTAGCCACTCGGGAATTAGGGGGCGAGGATTATTTATTTCCTTAGTAAGCCAGCTCAGCCTTTCCACTTCACTCATGCCTCTATAGTTAATCAGCCTTATTCGCTCTGTTATTTCTGTAATAGCTTCAGAATGCACCGAGCTATGTTGTCTAATATCCAGCTTTGCTAAATGAAAACCAAAGAGATCCACCTGTCGTATAAGTTTCTTTAATCTTGAATCAGCCAGGCGGAGGCCCTTGTTTTCACGTAAGCTACTGTCGATAAGACGCAAATCATCTAGAAGTTCGTTCTTGCTCGGGTAGCTGTAACCGTAACTATCATCCTTATTATCATTTGCAGCCAAATTGTTGATTAGCTTATCATGTATGTATTCAAGCTTAACTCGATAAAATTCCAACGGATTTTTAATATCCAATTCTTGAGGGATTAAATTTTTGTCCTTTTCAATTGACTCTATCAGATCGGGATTTACCGTTACTATCTTTGCTGATGAGCTAAGCTGACGTTTTATCTGTTCGATACCTTCAATATACTTCTCCAAAGCGAGCTTCTTTTGAATACGTAGAACTTCGTAGGTCACTTTATGTGTCACGTAAGGATTTCCATCCCTGTCACCTCCAACCCAAGAGCCGAATCTAATAAAACTAGGAATCCTAACTGCACTTATTTCATAATGTTCCTTTATCCGATTTTCCAACTCATCATATATCTTTGTAATAGCATCAAAAATAGTTTCTTTGAAGTAATAGTGAAGATTTCTTGCTTCATCAAGTGGAGAAATTAGATAAGGTGGAACTTCCTCTGTCTGCCAAAGACTGGTGATTTCAGCACGTATCTCCTTTTCTATATTTTCTCTTTCGTCTGAATTAAGAATAGGATTATCAAGCTCTTGCAAGAGGTTTGAAATATGTCGGTATTTCTCAAGCACTATGTGGCGATTAACCTCTGTTGGGTGCGCAGTAAGAACAATTTCTATAGACATTCTCTCAAGAAGTTCTTTAAATTTATTAAATGTGACCTTTTCCTTCTTAAGTTGATTAAATAGACTTTCTAAGGAGCCCTCTTTGGAATCTTTGATGTCTGAAATATATTTGTATACACGTCTTCTTCTGATTCGGTGGTTTTGTTCAGCAATATTTACTAACTTGAAATACATAGTGAATGCACGGGTTACGTTATATATCTCCTTATGGTCAAGAGAACGGATTATTGATACGAGCTCTTCCTTAAGATCTCGAACATAATCCCTTCTCATCTCTTTTGTAAGGAATCTCATTCTCTCTTCTATATCAAAAATTCTTCTACCCTCCTGCTCGATAAGAACCTCACCCAGTAGATTGCCGAGAAACCGAACATTACTACGAAGGGGCTTTTCTTTATCAAAATCAGTTCCTGAGGATTCCTTTGTAGATTCCATACTTCTGTCACCGCCATTTGCGAGATTAAAGAATTCGACTTCCTATCTCTAGAGAGAGTGTGCAACCCATTTTTTGATTTTATTGATCCATTATTACCTTTAATTATATTAATTCATGATTTTCAAAAAGAAAATAATAATTCTAGGAAGGTGTCTTCAATATTGACAAATAATCACAACACGTCCTGGATTTCCTTTAACTAGCGAATTCCCTGTAGCTTGAGGGTTTCCTCTCGCTTGTCATTGCCGTAGATGTTAGATATTTCGACTGAATTTAAGATTTAAACGGGCATTCAAAAAATTGCCAAAATCAATTCCGGAAGCGTTAAAAAAAG
>JALLOG010000559.1 GCA_027717645.1 Desulfobacterota bacterium AH_259_B03_O07 | reverse complement strand
AAGGAATGGGGCAGGTAGTGTTTCTAACCGGCGAGGCAGGAATCGGCAAATCACGCCTTGTGCAAGTGATGAAAGACCGAGTAGTAGGAGAGCAACATGCGAGGATAGAGAGCCGCTGTTCACCCTATCACCAGAACACCGCTCTATATCCGGTGATCGATCATTTGAAGCGTCTGCTTAAGTTTAAAAGGGAAGATCCCCCTGAAGAAAAGCTTGGTAAGCTGGAGGGGACTTTAGTACAGTACGGCTTTCCCCTAGAGGAGATGGTACCACTTTTTGCTTCTTTGCTTTCTCTCCCACAAATAGAGGTACTCCATCGGTCTTGACCACAACCTGCTGTAGGACTTCTGA
>JALLOG010000558.1 GCA_027717645.1 Desulfobacterota bacterium AH_259_B03_O07 | reverse complement strand
TCATCCGATTAGAGCCAGGTGTTAGTCTTTATTGTCGTAAAATTTTAATCGACCCCCACGCCCCTCGGAAACTAATTGTTTTGCAAAGCTTTGAGAAAGGAAAAAAAGTGCGCGTAGACCGATGTCCATTTGCTTGTCCCAGCTCTCCGGGGTTACTTCGAATATCTCTTCACGAGCTGAGTAAGCCGCATTGTTGACTAAGATATCAAACTTTCCGAACTCATCAATGGTATACGACAGGAGATTTTTGTGATCATCCAAATTTGCAACATCCATGACATAATAAATGGCATCTCCCCCGGTCTTTTTTACTTCTTGGGCAACTTCTACGCACTTTTCCTCATGAGTGGC
>JALLOG010000557.1 GCA_027717645.1 Desulfobacterota bacterium AH_259_B03_O07 | reverse complement strand
TCTTAGATTGGGCATTCTTTTTCTTCCCAATCTTCCCCACACACATATATACTAATGTTCAAGCTGATTATATTTAGTTCCTCTAAGCTCTAGCAATAATGGTTAAAATTGGTAACATATATATATGAATGAACTGCCTAAAACACCCACAAAATTGTCAGATTTTCCACCTATTCAGCGAAAGGTTTTCGAATATAAGCTAAATTCAGGGCCAGAACGTATCACCTTTAAGGATATATGTGATAAGGTCGGAGTTAATTACGAAACCTTTAAGTGAGAAAAGTGGAAATATAAGAAAAAACATAATAAAGACTTGGATTTATATCTCTACAACCATAGGCTAGACCCTATT
>JALLOG010000556.1 GCA_027717645.1 Desulfobacterota bacterium AH_259_B03_O07 | reverse complement strand
GGCCGAATAAGAAGAATGATAATTGTTTTGTGGAACAGAAGAACTGGACTCATGTGAAGAAGTTTGTAGGTTATTTCAGATATGACAACACAAAGGAATTAAAGATTCTCAATGATCTATATAGGGATGAACTTAGAGTATATAAGAATTTCCTTCAGCCAGTGATCAAGCTAATTTCTAAAGAAAGGAGGGGTGGGAGAGTGAGTAGAAAGTATGATGACCCTAAAACTCCTTATCACAGGGTAATGGAATCTAAGGAGGTTGAACAAAAGGTAAAGCAGGAGTTGAGGAAGATACATTTAGATTTGAATCCAGCTCAGCTAAAAAGAGAAATTGATGATAAATTAAACAA
>JALLOG010000555.1 GCA_027717645.1 Desulfobacterota bacterium AH_259_B03_O07 | reverse complement strand
ATCTATAGATTAACTATAATTCGCTAATATTCAGGAAAAACCAATAATCTAAAAGTATTCCAAAAACCAACTCTCGGGGACAACCAGATAATCCAATATCAGTGACCCGATGACCCACTCCACCCCCTATGACCTTTTGGAAGCGTGATGATATGACTCAGTTGCTAAATAAAAAAGCTCAGAATCTATAATAGTTGATGCATTAAATTATAGTAGTATTATTTTCTCAAAGACCTATTTAGTGTCCATTTAGGTGTCTGAGGTCGTTAATTTTTGAGTACCTTTTTTTAAGGACTCACAGGTGGGAAATGTATGATTTTAGGAATCTTTTTTTATGTTTTTATATATGGCTTACA
>JALLOG010000554.1 GCA_027717645.1 Desulfobacterota bacterium AH_259_B03_O07 | reverse complement strand
CACCCCTTGTGCTCTATACGTTTTACACTGGCAACTCATCCAAGCTTGTCGGTCTCGATCTAGGTTGAGTTTTCGCACCATGACACGGCCTTCGACTGGCTCTTTGAAAATACCGGTCGTGACCTTTCTACCCTTCCACATAACTTCGCGAGGAAGTCCCACATTGACGGAAATAAGTTTCATTATTTTTTATCTATCCTCGTGTTGTTGATTTTTCCTGCTTTATACCCGCAAGAGCCTATAAATTCAAGGAAAGGTGGGATATATTCCAATCATTGCTACCCTCTTAACTCATTATTTGGTATCAAATTTTCTAAGAAAATAAACTTAAACACATATGTTGATTGTATCAGTAAGTGT
>JALLOG010000553.1 GCA_027717645.1 Desulfobacterota bacterium AH_259_B03_O07 | reverse complement strand
TCAATGGATCTTCTGAGTCTCCCCTATAGCGCAGCACCCTTCCTGTTGAAAAATCGCTGCTGGGATCTACAGGGGTATTTGAAATTGCGAAATATAGGACTCCGTCTACAGTCAGCATTTTTCTAGAATCGTTGTATTCGGGAAAATGTTTTGCAGCCACACAGAGTTTGGTTTCGGGATCAAAGGCAAACATATTTACTCCTTCACTTAGTATGGATGGGCCTGCTAAAATAACGATTTTGTCCGGGCCGTTGTCTAAACTACCCCCTGCCCTTAGCCCAAAGGTTGTATCTAAAAGTTCGGTCCCCCCTTCGCAGTTGTCAACAGACCTCACAGTGAGAACATCATTGCTGGTATCGTAG
>JALLOG010000552.1 GCA_027717645.1 Desulfobacterota bacterium AH_259_B03_O07 | reverse complement strand
TTCCTTAAATAAATTCATCAGATTGTATGCAAGCATCACTAAATGAAAGTGAGCTACATTGGCACCATAAAAATGGGAAATGTTCACATCCAAAGAGTAACTCAAGATGCCTTCTTTAATCATATTCTCTACATTTGCCCGACCATTATAAAACCTCCATAACTCTTGAGGTAACATCTCTTCTATATTAGTCACGATAACCTGATAGCTATAGCCCATAAGTTCAAAGAGTGTGGGTTGTTTCTTTCTCCTCTTATATTCTCGCTCCTGCTCTCGGATGACCACCATTCGTCTAGGAGCTTGCCATCCTATTCCAATATACCGCATCTCACCAACAGATATTCCTCCACCTATATCTCTAT
>JALLOG010000551.1 GCA_027717645.1 Desulfobacterota bacterium AH_259_B03_O07 | reverse complement strand
ATATTATAGGTAGTATTAATACCCTAATTGACAACTTCATTATACAAGTATCCTATTTTTTCCTTTTATCTCTTATAAATTGGCTACTCCTAAAATCGATTAGAAAAGATAAAACCAAAATCCAATAAATTTGAATTTGAAAATCAATTTCCTAACAATTTGGATGAATGTTGTGGAGAAAAGATACACCAAATTTCTATTAATTTAAAGGTATTACATTCTATGAAATATCTTTTCTACTCTTTGTTCACATTTATATTTATTATTCGAAAAATTATCTTTTTTGATTTTTTACAGTTTGAAATTGATGAAAAACGACTGCACACGGAAGCAGATATGAACCAAATGCGGGTTATTGCAGAGC
>JALLOG010000550.1 GCA_027717645.1 Desulfobacterota bacterium AH_259_B03_O07 | reverse complement strand
CTAACTCCCCAGATGCAGAAGCAGAAGACACTGGAGGCCTTGATTGCTTGGCTGCTCAAGGAGGCGGAGAAGCAGCCTGTGCTGCGTATAGTGGAAGATCTGCACTGGGTGGATCCCTCAACTCTGGAGTATCTTAGTTTGCTAATAGAGCAGGTACCCACTGCTCGTATCCTCACTTTATTCACCTTTCGCCCTGATTTTAGTCCACCGTGGGCCATGCGCTCGCACTTGAGTCAAATCACACTCAGCCGTTTAGCCCATAAGCAAGTTGAGTTTATGGTTGAGAAGGTAGCGGGAGGCAGAGCTCTTCCATCAGAAGTCCTACAGCAGGTTGTGGTCAAGACCGATGGAGTACCTCTATTTGTGG
>JALLOG010000054.1 GCA_027717645.1 Desulfobacterota bacterium AH_259_B03_O07 | reverse complement strand
TCAAATTCATTTCCTTTTAAAATTTGCAAGTACCACATTCTTGCAGTGAGGATAAGGAACGCTTGTGCAAGAATAATCGTCGCTATAATTAATTTATTTTTGTACTCTTTCATAGAATTTTTTTATCAAGAAGAATACAGGAATTCCAACTACAGTGTTGACTAGTCCATTTTTAAATATTTCGCTAAATGAATTGTGAACTTCAACGTCTGAATTAAATTTGATCACAATCCATATAAAGACCCATAAAAAGATGGTACTAAGAAAGATTGCAAGAAATAGTACTGGAATTCTATGATAATAGACGTTTTCATTAGTGCTACGAATTATAGCAAATATACTTAATCTAGATAGAGTGTTTACCCCCATTAAGTTTCCAGAAAGTATATCCATCATATAGCCATTGCCAAAGGCCAGAATTGTTCCTCCCTTAAAACCTGTAAGCAGTGCCAGAGCAATTATTAAGATTAAATTCAAATCGGGACTTAAAAACCCAAGATTCTTTGGAGAAAGTATAGTAGATTGAACAACAATTAAGATCAAAGAAAGGATGATAAAAAATATAATTGTAAATGTTTTATTCATTGAATGCGATATTTCCAGGTTTTTTCAAAATGACGAGCACTTCTTCAAGTGACTTTAATTCAACATTCGGTGAGACATGGGCACTCAAGAAGCCACCCTTTTGCTCAATGTTGTCAACAGTTCCTATTAGCACGCCTTTAGGAAAAAAACCATCTTTTCCCGATGAAATGACCTTATCCCCATTGCTTATGTCAGTATTGTTCTCAATATAGTCCATCACACAACTATTGCCTGTACCCTTTACTATTCCTCTTGCTCTAGTTCTATGAATATAAGCGTCCACTGCGCTTAGGGGATCTGTAATTAATATTACCTCTGAATTTTTATCCCCAACGAGGTGAATTCTCCCAACTATTCCATCGTACGAAGCAACTGGCATTCCTTCTGTGATTCCCGATTCTGCACCCTTATCGATTATTACTACCTCTGTTCTGAGCAATGAAGGACTTCCTGCAATCACGTTCGCAGTTACCGTTTTATGGGTGGTGTACTCTTTAAATTGTAAAAGTTTCCTTAACCTCTCATTTTGTAATTTTACTTCCGAGATTTCTATTGTTTTTTGGCGAAGTTTTTGGTTTTCCAACCGGAGTTTTAAGTTTTCTTTTTTTGTGTCAATTAAGTCAATGTAGTTTTCCCAGACAGTAACTATTCTCCCAGTAACGCTGTGGATAAATTTTTGAGGGTAATAATTTAAATTGAGAATGGATCTTGAGAACGGATTTTCTACTTGCTTATCATTTATATACAAGGAAGAAACCTGTATCGCTAATATTAGAAGAATTATTGATATAAGTATTGGGTGTCGTCTTAGAAAACCCATTATCTTTATAGTGACTAGGTTTGTTTCATATTATGATAGTAATACAGGGACTCTAAACAAATCTTTTGAATAAATTATCGCCAGAGACTAACTTCTTTTAGAAGATCCAATTCATCAAGCGCTTTACCAGAACCCAAAACAACACTGGTTAAAGGGTCTTCTGCAACACTTACAGGAAGGCCGGTGGCATCATTTATTAAATCATCTATTCCTCCTAAAAGTGCACCACCTCCTGTTAAAACTATTCCGTTGTCTACAATATCTGCGGCAAGCTCTGGGGGTGTTCTCTCCAAAGTTTGTTTTATAGATTCAACTATAGAACTTAAAGGGCTACTCAGTGCTTCTCTTACTTCTTCAGATGTTATTTCCACTGTCTTAGGAATACCTGCCCTCAGATCCCTGCCTTTTACATTCATCGTTCCAACGTCTCCGTTACCCATGGCCTTCCCAAGCTTGATCTTCACCATTTCTGAAGTCCTTTCACCTATTAACATGCTATAACTGCCTTTTACATATTGTGCTATTGACTCATCAAGCCTATCGCCCCCTACTTTAACAGATTTACTTACTACAATTCCTGCTAAAGATATTACAGCCACACCTGTGGTTCCACCTCCAATATCTACGACCATATTTCCACCCGGTTCTGTTACGGCCATACCTGCCCCGAGCGCAGCTGCCATTGTTTCTTCGATTAAATAAACCTCTCTTGCTCCAGCAGCTTCAGCAGATTCCCTTACAGCTCTTTTCTCAACCTCAGTTATACCAATTGGAACAGAAACAATGATTCTAGGTCTTACAAAGCTTTTTCGATTGTTATGTGTCATTCTAATAAAGTACTCCAACATTTTCTGTGCAACATCGAAGTCTGCTATAACTCCTTCCTTCAAAGGTCTTATTGCCTTGATTGATCCGGGAGTTCGTCCAACCATCTCCTTTGCTTCTTTTCCCACTGCTAGTATTCTCTTCGTTCTACCGTCAGTTTCTTGAATTGCAACTACCGATGGTTCGTTCGCTACGATACCCTTACCTTTTACATAAATTAATGTATTTGCTGTTCCCAAATCAACAGCTAAATCGTTTGAGAACCATCCCATTAATGTATCAAATATCATATTGATCACCCCTATAATACAATGATAAGAGCTAGTTACGTTAAAAACCCTAGATTTAACTTTAAGGCTGTTTCTCTTTAAATCAGTTAATGTTATATTAAAATATATTAAGCATACTATAAACTAGTGCAAAAATTAAATCAAGATTAGAAAAATAAACTTTCAACGAAATACTATTTTTCTGTGATAATTAAAAAGTATTTTTTTTGGAAATTAATTCGATTTTAAATTGATAATCCCCTGGAGCTTGTTACAGGGTTCCTCCTTTCATTGCAATGACGGTAAGAAGGTGTCATCGCGAGAGTAGCGAAGCGATCTCCTACCTACCATATTGAATGAGATTGCCACGACTGACTTCGTCAGTCTCGCAATTGACATAAGGAGCATAACGTTTATATGTTGATACCCTGCAGAGTGCTGCAGGGGACTTCATTTAATATCTCGAATTAAACTTTAACACATCATCTTTTTCATGACTTATTGTAAAAAGGTAAATTCACAACTTTTGCCGATATTTTTTTATTTTCTTTTGTATTAATTGAAACTTTAGTTCCAGGTTTGTTGAATTCTCTTCTTATATATCCAAGGGCTATAACTTTATTAAACATTGGTGAGAATGAGCTGCTTGTTATGTAACCAATGTCTCGTTCTCCATCAAATATTTTACTATCATTAATTGAAATGTCTTTTGCATAGATTTCAAAACCCACCAAATGCCAATTCACATGGCCTCTCCATTTAATTCTTGCAATCACTTCCTGTCCCACATAGCAACCTTTCTCAAAACTGAGAGCATGCCATAAACCGGCTTCGATTGGTATTGTATTTTCATTCATATCCACACCATATCTAGGGATTCCTGCTTCGATCCTTAGTGTTTCCATTGCCAAAAGACCAACCGGTTTAATTTGAAATTCCTCTCCATTTTTAACTAAGTGATCCCAAATTGATTTATCTCTTCCATCCGATTGAATATAAATATCAAAGCCTTCCTCTCCTGTCCTGTTTGCTTTGGCAATAATAGTGTTAGTGCCATTAATGCTTTTCGTTATATAGTCGTATTCATTCATAACAGGTATTTTTTCTCCAAAGGTTTTCTCAATTAATTTTTTTGAGCTTGGCCCCTGGATTGACATTAGAGAAAGGGTTTCCGTTGAGTCTTCAATATTTACTTTGTAAGAAATTTTATACTTAAGAAAAAGTTCTGTTACCTTTTCATTAAGCCCTGGTTCCAAATCAATTAACACGGAATCACTTCTGCGATAGAGTCTCATGTCTGCAATAATTCTTCCCTTTGGTGTCAGAAAAGTTGCGTACAATCCTTTTCCTACTTCAAGTTTGTTAACATCATTTGTTAAGATACCTTGAAGAAATTTTAGATGCTCCTTCCCACTTAGGATTATTTTGCCGCGATATGACAAATCAACAATGCCTACACTATTTCTTACTGCATTGTATTCTCCTACTTCATCTCCAAAGCTTTTGGGTAAAAGCCACCCAGAGAAATGTTCAAGTTTTGCTCCGAGCGATAAATGCGTTTCATGTAGAGAGGTTTTTTTCATATCATTATTCGAACATAAGGTTTTAAGTAAATTATACATGTATTGTAAGGAATCATTTAATAATAATAGCCTTAGCAGATTAAAACTGAATCCTTCTATGAGATTGGTTATCTAAATTCTAGCAATCATAATCTGAGTAATGGAATGAGTTAATTAGGTAAACTTGAAAATCGATAATCTAAATGTAGTATAAATTAAAGTTTCCCAAAGTGGGCAGGTAAATGGTTACTCCGAATGAATTAAAAGATAGGTATAAGGTGGTAATACTGGGATCTGGACCAGCAGGCCTTACAGCTGCGCTTTATACTGCTAGGGCTAACTTGGACCCCATCATTTTTGAGGGGTTTGAAGCGGGAGGGCAACTGACATTAACTACAGATGTTGAAAACTATCCGGGGTTTCCGGATGGAATTCAGGGACCAGAGCTGATAGATAACATGAGAAAGCAAGCGGAAAGATTTGGAGCCAAATGCGTATTAGCCGAAGTCAACTCTGTCGACTTGTCGACCCGACCTTTTAAAGTTGTTACTGGCGAGAATGTTTTGGAAGCAGAAACGTTGATTGTTGCTTCGGGAGCATCTGCTAGACTTCTTGGACTTGATTCTGAAAAAATACTCATTGGTCATGGGGTTTCAACATGTGCAACTTGTGATGGGTTTTTCTTTAAAGGTAAAGAATTGGTTGTTGTAGGGGGGGGAGATAGCGCAGTAGAAGAGGGGGTATTTCTTACTAAGTTTGCAACAAAGGTTAGTATTATTCACAGAAGAGATAAGCTTCGGGCATCAAAAATATTGCAAGATAGAGCTTTTAAAAATTCCAAATTGGATTTTATTTGGGATTCTGTAGTTGAGGAGATACTGGGAAATAAGGATGAGGGTGTTAAGGGTGTAAGAATTAAAAATGTGAAAACTGGGGAGGTTGCTACGAAAGAATGTCAAGGTGTTTTTATAGCCATTGGTCATAACCCAAATACACAAATTTTAAAGGCACAATTAGAGATGAATGAGGCCGGATATATTGTTACTAAGGATGGTTCAACAATAACTAATGTCCCTGGCGTTTTCGCAGCAGGTGATGTTCAAGATCAGGTATATCGCCAAGCTGTGACAGCAGCGGGGTCAGGTTGTATGGCTGCCTTGGATGCAGAAAGATTCTTGGAAGAGCATTCTGAATAATTTCTCATGATCTTTACTAGAAGACACTAATCGCTTTTTATTTCCGTACTTCTTATTAAATAAATCGTATTTAAAGCAATGTAAACATTAAAATGGTCTATATTGGTATCTAATAGTAATGCTATGTAATTCATGAATCGCAGTCAGTTGACAATGATTTTTCAAATCGGTAACTTATAAATGGAGGTAGTAATATGATTGGTGGTTTAGGTGTTTGGGAACTTGTTATTATACTTGTAATTCTTCTCCTTATATTTGGACCGAGTAGACTTGGTGATCTAGGGTCAGCTTTGGGGAAGGGCATTAAAGGTTTCAGAAAATCTATGAAAGAGCCCGATGAAATCGATGTAACCCCTCCAAAGGAGGGAACAAAACACATGCCTGGTTCTGAGAGTTCTGAGTTTCAGACTCCAAAAAAATCTTCAGAGACAAAAGAAGAAGCATAATAAAATTTAGGCCGTATAAACTTCATCCATCCCTATTATTCGTTCTTGAAATATCGGTTTTATAAATTGTGATTTGGTAAAAATAGCTAAGTTTTTTTTGTCGATGATGGTTGTATGAAAGTCACCCGAAAGATTTATATTAGTTTGTACATATCATTTTTTAGGCAATTCAGCTAATTCAATTAAAACCCCATTTAACGCTTTAGGATGAATAAAAGCAACTTTCGTTCCATCTGCTCCCGGACGTGGGGTTTCATCAATTAATTTAATTCCTTGTTCCTTAAGTCTTATAAGCGCAGATTGGATATCGTCTACTTTAAAACATATGTGGTGTATGCCCTGTCCTCTTTTCTCGATAAATTTTGAGATGGGAGAGTCCTCTCCAATCGGTTCTAGGAGTTCGATCGCAGTACCACCTCCCTCAAGCTCGAGCATTGAAGCTTTTACACCTTGATCTTCAACAATTTCCCTATGCGTGACCTTTAGTCCAAGGGCTTTTTCATAAAGCTTCTCAACTTCAGCGATATTTATGACTGCGAGTGCGATGTGATATACATCCTCCATTTTTCCTTCCTTCACCGTTTTTCTCCAGAGTCGACATTTTAATATAATTAACACGTTATAAAATTCAAACTAGATAACGGTAGAACTAAAGAAAGTGGACTAATATAGGTTGGTTAAATGGATCATTGGAGCTTAAAAATGGATTATGAAAAGCAACTAAAGTTGAATCCGACGTATATTATTCAAGAGCTCAAGAAGGACCTTCAAGATTATAACCATTTTGAATGAATTTAATCTAAATTCAGGCGATGCTATTGCTTTATCTCAGCTTTTGATTTGGTTTTAGATAATTTTCTTTTAAGTCCTCTTTCGAATCTTTCTTCATCAATTATGTACATATCGTTAAAAGCTGAGGCGATTTTTTCGATATCATCAAATGCCTCTACTTTAAAATTTATCCTTTTATCATCTATCTTTATAATTTCGGCCCTGATAATAATGGGCATTCCTATTGGGGTTGATGCTAGATGATTCATCTCAATCTTTGTACTCACTGCCATTTCATTACCTTCAAGAAAAGGGGCGATCAAGTCTGCGCATGTTGTTTGCATGAAAGTTATGAGTGAGGGAGTTGAAACCACTGGAGGTGAACTTTCATGAAATCTCGATGCAGCCATCTCTGGGGTGGTTTGGATGTTTTTTTCTATAAACATCCCTACAGCCAGTTTCTTTTGCATTGTGCCTCTTCAATTATCATTCGAACGATAATTAAGAATGTAATTATATCTGATGGTTCTGATTTTTATAGTTCTGTTTTATATAATGTGTAGCCAAATGTTTTGGGTTTGAAAATCATTTTATTAAAGGAGTTCATTAATTAGTTTTAGTTAATATGAAATCTTTATCTTTAGTGTATCCTGTAAGTTCAATATAACCATTTCCGGATAAGTTTGCCCCAATAATTTTTTCCGAACCTTTGAATTTAGTAGTGACATTTTCTAAAACATTTGAGCAAACATTACCTTCTCCATGGCGCTTTGAGAGGCGATTTAATAATACAGAGATTATTTCATTCGTTTTCTATATGAATGATTACAAAGACTAGAATGTCATTGCGGAATCAAGGTAGGTTAAGATTTTAGATTTTTTATGTATAAAGTAAAGATGGTTTTTTAGAAATTGGATTCGAGTTTGTTTCCCGATGATATATTAAGATTGAGAGTTTGGGTTGATTTAGCTCCCTGGGAATCAGAAACTACTATCTCAATGGCGTGTTCGCCTATATCCTCTTCATCAAACTCCCAACTTATAAGACCTGTAGCAGGCTCTATGGTCATTCCCCTGGGTGGACTCTTTAGTGTAAATTCAATTGAATCGCCGTCCGGATCTTCAGCTTGAACGACATATGTAAATTTCCCACCTTCTATTCTTGACTTTGGCTCGGATAATATCTTTGGTGGAGAGTTTGGGATTGTAAAACTCCCTTCTGCCTTCCAAACTCCTTCGTCTATTCCGTCAAATGGTACAACTTCGACAGAAACATTAGATCCTTTTATAAAGTCTTCTTGCCAGTCTATCTCTTCATCTATCGCACCTATTATTTCATCCCCATCTAGTATCCATTGATACCTGAATCCAATGTCATCCTGATCCGGATCAAAAGCTTCTACAATCGCCTTGAACCCTTGCCTTGGATCATTTTCCGATTTGCTAACTATTGTGATTGAACGAATCACAGGGCGACGATTTGATCTTGAATTAAGATTTTCCGAGTCATCGGCTTCAGCATACACATTGGTTATTTTCGCTTCTTGTCCTTGATCTTTAATGGCTTTTTGAGATGATGATTGCTCTCGTTCCTTGAGAATTTTTTTCTTTTCATTTTCATTATTGCAACTGACTACGATAAGTAAACAAATGGTAAATACATACAATAAATTACTGCACATATGCATTATCTGTTGCTACCATATTTTTTAAATAATCTAAGTCTCGCGGCACGCGCCCTTTTCTTCTTTTTTTCGCTAGGTTTTTCATAGTGATCTCTTCTTTTAATCTCGGACAGTATCCCCTCTTTTTCGACCTTCTTCTTAAATCTTCTAAGGGCGTTGTCTATAGTTTCATTTTTTCCTATAATAACTTCTGCCATGTATAATAATCCTTATATAACTTACTCTCAAATAAACGTTAAGCCATAATCCATTTCGTGTCAAACTGTGAGTAATATTTATAGAGTTTTTATTTCAAATTCGGCAAGTTTACAATCTTTTGACTCAAAAATTAGTTCTAGTGAATGCTGTTGTTCAAATTGTTTTAAATTGTGTCCCTCAATTTCTTTAATAATTGATATAAGATTAGGATTTGCAATTATTATTATTTTTTTTATGAGTTGTTTTGAACTTAGTCTTCTCAATTCTCTTATAATTTCGTACGAAGTAGTTTCTATTGATTTAAGATATCCATTTCCCTCACAGTAGAAACATGGTTCAGATATGCTTGTTAAAAGACTTTCTCTAAATCTTTGACGAGTCATCTGAACTACTCCAAATGATGACATTTTCATTATCACGGAACGTGCCTTATCTTTCTTCAATTCCTCAGTGAATGCATTAAAAATCTCTTCCCTTTTTTGGCGGCTTTTTAAATCTATAAAATCTATAACGATTATTCCTACAAGATTTCTCAGTCGAATTTGATGTGCGGCTTCCCTCGCTGCTTCCATATTGATATTAAATATTGTTTCTTCTTGATCATAACCTTTTGTATATCTTCCACTGTTAATATCTATCACTGTAAGAGCTTCTGTTTCTTCAATAATAAGATAACCTCCTGATTTAAGCCATACCCTATTATCAAGTAATTTCTCAATCTCGGGCTCAACGTCGTGTTTAATGAATAGAGGTGTGCTATCTGAATAGAGATCAATTTGAATTTTAGTTTCAGGAAAGTTGGATTTCATATAATCTTTTAAATCCTTGTAGGCTTCTCTAGAATCAACTATTATCTTTCTTACTTCATCTGTAATTAAATCCCTGACAGCCCTGATATGAAGGCTAGGTTCTTCGTAAAGAAGGTTAGGTGATTTCATTTCCTCAGATTTTTTTATAATCTCATCCCATATGGTAATTAAATATTTCATCTCTTTTTCTATTTCATCTTGATTAACTCCCTTACTTGCGGTTCTAGCAATAAATCCTACACCTTTGGGTTTAACTTGCTTTATAAAATCTTGAAGTCGCTTTTTTTCTACCAAATCCTCGATTCTTCTTGATACTCCTATTAATTCGGTGTTACCGAGAAGTACTACATATTTACCTGGTAGTGCTATGTTGGTGGATAGTTTAGCCCCTTTACCTCCAGAGAATTCTTTTAGACATTGAACTAGGACTTCCTGACCTTCTCTAAGCATATCTTGGATTAGGGATTTTGATTTTTGCTTTTGTGACTTTGAATCTTCTTCCTCTAAAAAGAATTCGAAATAAGAGTCTTCTTGCACGTCCTCCACAGAAATGAAGCCTGATTTTCCAAGCCCTAGATCAATAAAGGCGGCCTGCATGCCGGGTACAATCTTCCCAACTTTACCTTTGTAGATGTTTCCAACTACTCGAGGATGTGATTTTCGTTCAATATATAATTCTACAGGTATTCCGTTTTCGGTTATGGCCATCCTGGTTTCATTAAGGGTTACGTTTATAAAAAAATTGCTTTCCATATATTTTTTCAGTATTTGTAGTATGTTATGGATTGAACGAATCTATTCATTATAGACTATTAATAAGATAATAAAAGTTCTTCAATTAATAACGGATTTTTATTTTTCGTTAATTTCAACAATCGAATCATCTTTACAATGTAGTTCGAATACAAAAATTAATTTTGGTATGTTTTTTGAATTTGTGTCGTACTAGTAATCCTAGAATAGTTATCTAAATATTTGGAATTCGTCACTTAATTGTCTGAATATCTTGAAAAAAATTTTTCATTCTTGATATCATATGAAATAATTTAATAATATTAACAGCATCTATTTAAAGTATAACTTCACTTTTTGTGGCAATTAGCTTAATATTTAAAGTGAATTCTTAAGTTATTGATTTAGTAGGTTCGAATAGTGAAGAAAAATATATGTAATCAAAAACACTATATTATTTTTGAATTAAGGTGTAAAATTTAAATAATTGAAGTAAAAAAAATTTTTCGCGGAGGATGAAAGGAATGCGCTTAAAATTAAAATTAATAGCTATTCTAATTGTGGGAGGAATAGCCATTGCTCAAGGCGGTTTGCCGGAGCCAAAGGGTGGGGTGACAATTTATGTGGTCAAGCCAGGTGATACTCTTTGGAATATATCAAAAAGATTTTACGGTAATTCACTTCTTTGGCCTCGACTTTGGGAATTAAACCCATCGATTGATAATCCAAATAAAATTTTTCCCGGTGATGTTATTTCACTACAGCCTTCGCAAGGATCAGAACCTGGAATTCCGGTTGTTAAGATCTCCCCTGAAACCATTGTCGACCCAATTAAGGACATTGGTGCACCGCCTCCGGTTTATTATTATTCTCAGGGAGGACAAGAGGGATTTGTGGCACATGATGAATGGGCGCACATGGGGACTATTATTTCTTCAGATCCGCCTAAGATATTACTCGGTTATGGTGATATAGTGTATACGAATGTAGGAACAACGGATGGTGTTCAAAGCGGGGATATATTTACGGTATTTAGAACATCAAAGCCTGTACTACATCCATTTACTGGCAGAAGAATAGGTTATAAGGTAGCTATTCTTGGAGAGCTGGAGATAAAAGATGTTCGCGGTAAAAGGATGTCGACGGCGGTTATCACTAATTCATTCAGGGAGATTACCAGAGGAGCAAAGATCAGACCACAAGAGCCTTTTGTAAAAGAGGTTGTTATTAAGAAGGGTTCAGGTATCGCGAATGGTTTGGTGGTTGAATACGAGAATTTGATAGAGGTAGCAGGTCAGGGGGATATTGTCTACATTGATGTTGGTAAGGCAGATTCAGTTGTTCCGGGTAATACTTTTACAATTTATACGAACCCTCGTAAAGCGTATGATCCTGATATTGGAGATGACGTCGTTATTCCACCGGATGTTAAAGGCAAGCTCATTGTTTTTGATGTAGAAGAGAATGCATCCACGGGGCTGATTCTTCAAAGCAAAAGGCAAATAGAGATTGGTGATCCGGTAAGTTTAGACTTTTAATATTTTTTAAATTAACTTTGTCGCAGTTCTGAAAATTAATACCAAGAAATACGGTCAAAATGAACTACGCTGACTAGTTATTTCTAAATGTATCTGCTTCTCCAGTCATCGGAACGAATCTTACAGGAGTTACGTTTTTCTTCTCTATTCCTTTATCCGTTTTATGTAT
Source organism: Desulfobacterota bacterium AH_259_B03_O07 (assembly GCA_027717645.1). GTDB lineage: Bacteria > Desulfobacterota_D > UBA1144 > Nemesobacterales > CSP1-2 > JALLOG01. The sequence goes on along the minus strand of JALLOG010000054.1, from coordinate 8,733 downwards.
GAGAATAAGCTCCTGATAGAGGTCACCTACTGGTATTACCAATCTACCGCCTACCTTTAATTGATCAATCAGGGACTGTGGAGTGTGTTCAGGGGCAGCCGATACAATTATTGCATCAAACAGTGAATATTCCGGCCATCCTCTATATCCATCACCTGTTTTAAGATGGATTTTACTATAACCTAATTCCTTCATAATCTTTTGAGCCTTTAAAGATAGTGGTTCGAGAATTTCGATTGTATAAACTTCACAACCCATTTCGGCAAGTATTGCGGCCTGGTAACCGGAACCTGTCCCTACTTCTAGAACCTTATCATTTTCTTTAAGTTGCAAAAGCTCTGTCATAAGTGCTACGATGTAGGGTTGTGAAATTGTCTGATCCATACCTATGGGTACTGGCGAATCATTGTATGCAAGATTTCTTAATTTTTCAGGAACAAACTTGTGTCTTGGAACCTTTAGCATGGCCTTAATTACGCTTGGGTCCTTTATTCCTCGGGATATGATTTGCGTTTCTAGCATTTCCCAGCGTTTGTGGGAGTATAAATTTTCATCATCTTCATGTAAGGAGTGATCTGAAAATAAAAAGAAAGGAAATATGAATAGGGGAATAATAATGAAGTCCATATATGTACCTATTGCTAATTAGATTATTTAGAAAGATATTACCGAAGGAGGTGTTCTCAAGCAAGTTTACATGCAAAGCAAAACCTTCGGAGCGGCTTCGGGCCGTAATAAAGTTATGATAATAATAATATGTACTTGAGACCCTTAGGTCTCCCCTTTAGGAGTCGTTTCAAAGGTCATGAATTTCTCAAAGTATTCTCGAAAGCACTTGCTCGGCAGCCTCATAGGGATCCAATTTCCCTTCTTTGACCATGTTTAATACTCTTCCTACCTCAAGGTCATCCAATTTCTCATGAATCTTGTGTTCCAGGACCTCTAATATAATTTGCGAGAACTCTTCTTCGATTCTCTTTTCTCTCTTTTTGTTAAGGAGATTGGTTTTAATTTGGAATGACCTATGCCTATTGATCTCTTTTAACATTCCTTTAATTCCCCTCTTCTCATAGGCACTCGTTAAAAGTACGGGTATATCCCATTGACTGTCCCTTGGTGATAGTGAGACCATACCTTGAATTTCTTTAGATAGCGTGTCGGCCCCTTCTCGATCTGCCTTATTAACAATGAAGATATCTGCTATTTCCATCAGTCCTGCTTTCAAGGTTTGGACCACATCTCCCGATTCTGGAACTAGTACTACAATCACAGTATCTGCAAGTTTTATTATATCTAATTCTGTCTGACCCACTCCGACTGTCTCAATTATGATAATTTCAATCCCAAATGCGTCGTAAAGTTTAATTATTTCCTTGGTAGCTCTTGATAGTCCCCCATGACTTCCTCTGCTTCCTAAGCTTCTAATAAATACGTTTTCGTCCAATGCGTGATCCTGCATCCTTATCCGATCTCCCAATACTGCACCGCCTGTAAAGGGGCTTGAAGGGTCAACCGCTATTACTCCAACTTTCTTACCATCTTTTTTATAGGACTGAATCTGCTCATTTACAAGTGTGCTTTTGCCAGCTCCCGGTGGGCCAGTAATACCAATTATATAAGCTTTGCCGGTCTTAGGGTTTATACGTTTCAGGATTTCAGGTACTGAGTTATATCGACTCTCTACAAGAGTAATAAGCCTCGCAAGAGCTATGCGGTCACCGCTTAACATCTTATCTATAAGCTCATTTTCTCTCTTTGTAAGTGACATGTGAAATACGATAAATTGAAGCAAGGTCTTTGTCAAAAAACACTACATAATGGAGTGTCGACGTGTCGCCAATGTGTCATTGCAAAGGAGCCTGTCCCTAATATATCGAAGGGGCTGATCCCGAACCATGTCCTGACGCCAGGTCAGGATCGAATCAGGATCAGCGACGAAGCAATCTCAAATACCTATGCTACGGTCATTTCGAAAGAATGTATCTCGAATCCACCGAGGTGTCATATCGAGCCTCAACTGAGTAATCGCCTGATCTATCATTCCCAAATGCAATTATTGGGAATCCCAATCAAAGCATTCGAAAAATGGAGTGTATTAATTCATTTCACAAATGGCTTGAAACTCTCTTTTTGGTGAACAGGCTGAAAATATCCTGTATAATTGAGAATTAAAATAATAAACAATTTATGGAGATGTTTTTAAGATGTCGTGGAAGTTACTACCTATAGCACTTAAGGCTGTTCCGTGGGAAAAGGTACTCAAGCATGCACCGAAGATCGTGGAAGAAGCTCGTAGGTTCTATGATGCCAATGCTAGTGGGAAAGATGATAGACAACAGGCAAAGTTAATCACGGAATTGGCGAACCAACTGGAGAATCTAATTGCAGTCATTGCAATGATCCGTGTTATAGTCATAATCAGCCTTTTTCTAAGTATAGCGGCAATTGTTTTAGCAATCATCAATCTAATCAAATAGTAACAAACTAGTATTATTCTTAGTGGCATAATGGTGTCGTTTATGGTATTTAAATAGAATCTGATTAATAAAGGGAAGCCTTAATAATGCCATTTTTGTGTCCACGATTCTCAAAGATGTGAATGGACATAAACACACTAAAGGTAAGTATTCCGTTTCGGAGAGCAGGGTTACGTTTAAGGATTACCGGGGTGAATCTTCGGGCATGTATGCATTTACAATCAGAAACGACTTATTGACCTTTAGCGTCGATGAGGATCCATGTGATCCGGGGTGGCTAATATTGTGGGCACTTGGCGTGCTCATAGTCGTTCGAACTAAACAGGATGAAAAGATTATAAAAAAGGAGGTATTATGAACAAATCTATACTTGTAATTATAGTTACATTATTATTTTTCACCAATCCAATTTTTGTTGTGGCGGTTGACCAGATGAGTAGGGGCGAGAAACTTGAACGAGAGCTTTGGGCGGATGTTAAAGCGAAAGATTGGCAAGCAATCAAAAGCAAAATTGCCCCGGGATTTCAATCAGTACATCAAGATGGCTCCAGAAATCGAGAGCAGGAGATAAAATTAATTAAGGGTCTTAACATAAGAAGTTTTGAACTCAGCGAATTCAAAGTTACAGAAATCGGCCCTACGTTAATAGTAACCTATTCGGCGTCTGTTGTGGAGACTATTGATGATAAGCGACTCTCTAAAAAGCCAGCCGAGAGGCTTAGTGTATGGCAAAAAACTGAAAATGGGTGGATGTGGATCGCACACGCAAATTTAAAGCCTCTAGGTTAATAATACAGATTCAATCAACCTCGCATTTATTTTGATTGTTTGCTAACAATAAAGGGGTGCGTGGGCTTTTTTATTACATTGCTAACACATCTGTACTAGTTCATAAGTTTAACGATCCGAATGACAGGGATACTATTGGTATATTCTCTGTTACATTTCTTAATCGAAAAGAAATTGTATTAATTGTGTTGATCTAAAATGGGGGTTACGTGCAGTTCATTGCTTAACCAAAGGGCAAACTGTTAAAATAAAAAGATAATGGTTTTCTGGAAATTTCTACATCTTGTTTGACAAATTATAAATACCAATTCGGATCTAATTCATAATTTTTATGAAACCCATTAAAATCCATCAATCCACCGTTTTTAATCTATCTCCCGAAATCCTTTGGAAATATTTGGCCGATACGGACCAATTGAACAGAAATATAGGACTTCCGGATGTCTCCTTTATTCCCTTATCGGACCCCGAAAAAAAAGGGTATTACCATGCCGTGATAAAATTCATGGGACTTAAGATAAGCTATGAGGAATTACCCTTCGATTTTATAACTCGCGATTATTATGAGGTCACAAGATTATTCAAAGCCGGTCCCTTCAAGGAAATAAAAGGGGGCATCAGGCTGATACCGGAGACCGAAGGAACACGCTTAAATGTCTATACTCTTGTAACTCCACGAAACTGGATTGGATATATGATGGCGCAACTGACGCTCAAAAGGAAAGCCACAAAAGACATTGTTGCCTTCATAAAACATCTTGAACAACAGTTTCTTCTGAAACGCGATATTAATTCTGTCGCTACCTTGAAGCCTCCAAAGATTAATATTGACAATTTAATTAATCGTTTGAAAAAATTGAAGGGCTATCCGGTTAATGAGGAGTTGGTCTCCAAGTTGGAAAGTTTTATAAAGAATTCATCAGATTTGGAGGTTACCAAAATACGACCGTTCGAACTAGCTTATCAATGGAGGCAGGATCCGATGGAATTCTTAAGGTTCTGTCTTTACTCGGTAAAGGCAGGTGTGATGGACTTGATCTGGCAGGTTCTATGCCCCAATTGCGGAGCCGGGACGCAGGAGGTATCAAATTTTAATGAATTTCTACCCGATTCGCATTGTTCGACCTGTCAGATAGAGTTTGGCATCGACTTTGCTAAATCGGTGGAGGCACTCTTTCGAGTTCATCATTCCATTCGCGATGCCCATAAGGTTATATATTGCATAGGAGGCCCGGCCAACATGCCTCAAATCCAAGCCCAATTCAGGATTCAACCGCACGAAAAAAGAGATGAAAGGGTTAAATTTGAAAACGGGAAAATTCGAATTAGAAGCTATCACTTTAAAGACATAATCTATCGTTTGATTTCTATTGACGAAGACGCAGAAACCTACTTTACGGTTCATGCTACTCCTCGTGGACTGGTTGCGGACCAAACTAACTTGAAAGAAGGTACAGTCGATATTTCGTTGGTAAATGATTTGGAAGATGAAATTCTTCTGGTTATCGAGCATGAGAATTACCTTAAATTCACCGCTACAGCTGCTCGAGTCCTCACATTGCAGGAGTTTCGAGATCTCTTTCCTAGTTTGGCTTTATCGCCTGGGATTCAAATTGCCTTTTCCGACTTGGTTCTTCTTTTCACTGATCTCAAGGATTCCACCGCCATGTACGAAACGGTAGGAGATTCGAAGGCCTTCGAATTTGTTCAAAACCATTTTAAGTTTATAACTGAGATTATAAGAAAAAATAATGGCGCGATAGTGAAAACCATGGGTGATGCCATAATGGCCTCATTTATTGGTCCAAAGGATGCGTTTCAAGCTGCTCTTGATATTCAGTTAGCATGGGATTCGTTTATTAAGAGCGGATTTTCTAACACTTCCGTACAACTCAAAATCGGCCTACATAAAGGAACCGCCTATGCAGTCAATGAAATGAACAATCAGGACTATTTTGGATCAATGGTCAATGAAGCCTCACGGATCGAAACAAAATCAAAAGGAGGAGATATTGTTTTCTCAAAGGACATTCTGGAAGATCCTGGCGTCAAATTTATTCTGAGCTCAAAGGCATTGACCCCAGAACCGTTTACGGCTCAATTAAAAGGATTGGTAGAAAATCGAACGCTCTACCGAGTTCAGGTCCTTGAGTAGGAATAAAAAAATGGTCGTATTTCTTTAACGAGTCACTAAACCATTTGTCATTTCGAGTGCATGCTAGAAATCTTTCCGTTAACTTAATTCGCGAAAGTTGCCCCATAAATTCATTCGGGTCCATGATTTATCGGAGATTCACTGAGCTGTTATTTGAATGCATATGAGAAACCTGTCTACTTTAAAGAAGTAATAAAGGATTTACTCTATAATTTATCGACGAAAGAGTTGCCCCTTTATTTTGAGAAAAGGCGTGCGACCGCCTTTTTTTTCTGAAGAAAATCATAGAAAAGAAAAATAAGAAAGATATGTCAAATGTTGTAACCTGACGGCACAACATAATAAATTCGAGAATCCTCATGGTATTATGAGAAAGGTATTAAATTAAAAATTAATCTGGAGGATAAAGGGATGAAGACTAAAGATCTCCTTAGATTCGTATACTTTTTATTTTTTATCGTGGTGTGTGCTGCTCAGTCAATAGCAGAAGAAGGCATAAGTATAGCAGGGACATACAAACTCGAATCCCGCCAACTGCCCGACGGCACCGTTTTAACACCACCTCGAATTGAAGGTCTAATCGACTTTAGTAAAGAATATGTAAATTTTAATTTAATGTGGAAAGATAAAGGAGGAAAGGTACGTTCTATTTCCTATGTAGGTGTTTACAGGCTTACCCCTTCTGAGTACTTCGAGAAAAGCATTTACGAAATGGTTAATGATGAGATTCACGGGGGGGGTGTAAAATACGATTTCTCACAGAAATCGGGCATTTCGCCTGTAATTTTGTTTGAAGGAAATATAGAGTTCAGATTTCCGCTTACAGAAGATCTAGATGCATCTTTTAGTGGAGATAAGTTCACAGCTATGAGGCCCCGCAAGTATATTGACAATTGGATAAAGGTGCAATAGGCATCAATTGCATTTCCCAATTGTTAAAGGCATGACGCATTTTATTCCCCCTGTTATGACCGAATATTACCCGATACGGTCATTCGGGCATGGATTTATTGGGGGACATACCTAATGCGTCATCGCGAGCACTTCGACTAGCCAGTAATGAGTTAAGTCGAATTGCTAACTGGTGACTCCAGCGGGGCGATGTCCCCTTCCTATGATCGCGATAGGTAAAGCCCTGTGGCGATCTCAGGTCTTTTCTACTAGAACCTTGTTCTGAGTCCTGTGGCCTTGCTCGCGACGGGCGAAGTCGAAGGATTCGCGAGAGATCTTTCCTTTTATGTAATTCCAAAATGATTAAATTTGTAGTCTAACTATGAGCCAATCGCAGAACGACTGAATTCACTTTTCAAAAAACTCCATATTTAAACAGATAAGAGTTTTGACAATTTAAGACCCGTTTGATTCTTAAATAATCCTATGACCAAAGCCTGGCCCCCATAATCATTTTGCTGCTGATTATATTAAGGTACGAATTTCTTTTAATCTAGAAATCTGACAGCTTTTCTTTTTCAATTTGTGATTCGAATTTCTTTGACATTAAATCAAAAGTCCCATTATCTCGGTCTTTGTTTTCATATATCCTAACGTTAGCAATAAACTTTGTATTTTTACCTTCTACTAAGCAACTTCCGATGCTTAAGCCATCTCCAATTTTATAATCAGTGCCTGAATTTAGGGCTTTGCAAAAATCATATAGTATAGACTTAGACGAAGGTCCTTGGGTTGTTATTATCACATTGAAGAAAGAATCCTTGTAGAAACAATAAATAATGCTATTTAAAGGCTTATTAAATATTTCCAGTCTATCGTTTTTTCTTTTAAAACAGGAAACGTTTTGTGATACACTTTGCCAAGGATGCTCTTGATCTGTTCTAAGTAAGCCTTCGATTTTATTTATATTAGTCCCGAACTTTATGTCTCTGAATCCATTTTTCCGGTCTAAGATATCACCGCCACTTTCCGCAAAGGCAAATGAAACGGAGAAAATCATCAAAAAACATAAGGATTGTACAATAGTAATTAGCATTATTATGGTTATAGACCTCCGGGAGGTCCTTCTCCTACTTACCTCTTCCCGTAGATGAGATAGTCTGAAATTCCTTCTTTGTGACGGGCATTACGGAGAGACGGCTTTGTTTGATGAGAGCGATGTCGTTTAGGCGTTTGTCCTTCTTAATGGCTGATAATGGTACGGGGTATTTAAGGCTTTCTTTGGGCCTTAGGTCTACCACGACCCAGCGTTCATCATCTGTTGTGGGATCTTGGTATGCCTCTTTTATTACTTCAGCGACTCCTGCGACCTCTAATCCTTCATTGCTGTGATAGTACAAAACCGCGTCTCCTTTCTTCATGCTTTGTAAATTGTTTCTTGCCTGATAGTTTCTAACCCCATCCCAGTATGTCCAGCCATCTTTAAGGAAATCATCCCAGGAGTACTTAACTGGTTCGGATTTTACCAACCAGTACTTCATAGGCGTTATTATAAATTTCAGATGTGGTTTTTCAACCCCTATGTATGGATTTACTAGTCCATATCAATGCTACTAACCGTAATATCCGCTTCCTCTCCATAAGCTTCTTGTAGGAGTTCCTGAATTACCTCACTGATATCTTTTCGGTCGGTAGTTCTTATAGCTTCAAGGTCAGATTCTAATTCTTCCCTGAGAGTCAGACCACCCTGAGGTCTAGGGTTGTTCGGAATTTCGTATGTTTGATTGGACAATAGGAATCTAATTTGTGTTTGGTCTGTATTGTTTTCTAAAAATTCAATCTCACAGTCAATTATTGCAAAACCTTCGGGAATTTCTATTTCGGCTATGTATCTTTTAGGTTAGTTCTTCATACTCGTTACAGAGATTATTTTACAGTTTCATTGAGATTCTGAAACAAGTTCAGAATGACAGCAATGCGGATTCCTGATTAAGCTTGTGCCCGAATGTTACCCTTTAAAAACATAAGGGTACAAGTTTTATCGGGTAAGATTTGAGAATGACAGATTGTGAGATTGCTTCGTCGTTTATCTTGAAACGAGTTCAGGACAAGCCCCTCGCATTGTAGATGTCACGTAATTCGATGACAGAATCCAAAAAAACAATAAATTTTCTCGAACTTTATTCATCCGTCATCCTCGAATGTTTGAATCGGGGATCCATCGTTTAATATTTTATTTTCTTTGTCTTGATACATACTTCGATAAACTCAGCATGAAACGGGTAACAAAAATCAAGGGCTGGCAAAAAATTAGGATTTATTAAATCAATTCCTACAGCTAAAAATATTTAATTCTACCCCAACCCTAAATCTTTTTTTAACGCTTTCGGAATTGATTTTGGCAATTTTTTGAATGCCCAT
>JALLOG010000549.1 GCA_027717645.1 Desulfobacterota bacterium AH_259_B03_O07 | reverse complement strand
TCTGAAAAGTGAACCACTAGATATAGGACAACTTCAGTCAAGTGCATAGCCCTATTAATTAATTCAATATATTCAACCCCACCTCTCGGGGAAAACCAGATAATTACATATTAAGAAACCCAATGACCCATTGAGCCCCCTATGACAATTTGGAAGCGTGATGATATGAATCAGTTACCAAATAAAAAGTTTCAGAATCTATAATATGTTGATTCATTAAATTATAGTATTATTCTTTTATCAAAGACCTATTTAGTGTCCATATAGGTGTCTAGAGTTGTGAATTTCTTGAGTCTCTTTTTTTAAGAACTCACACGTGGGAAATGTATGATTTTAGGAATCTTTTTTTATGTTTTTATATATGGCTTACA
>JALLOG010000548.1 GCA_027717645.1 Desulfobacterota bacterium AH_259_B03_O07 | reverse complement strand
ATAATAATTAAATAGCGTCTTCACCGCGCTCACCGGTTCTTATCCTTATGACTTCTTCCATCGGAACTATAAATATTTTACCATCTCCAATTTTCCCGGTTTTAGCACTGTCCATCAATGTATCAACTACTTTTGATACAAGTTCATCTACTACTATTATCTCAAGTTTTATTTTAGGCAGAAAATCTATAACATACTCAGCTCCCCTGTAAAGCTCGGTATGCCCCTTTTGTCGTCCAAAACCTTTAACCTCTGTAACAGTAAGTCCTTGAACGCCTACTTCCTTTAGAGCTTCTTTAACGTCATCCAATTTAAAAGGTTTGATTATAGCTTCTACTTTTTTCATAGAATAGTCCTCCTTCCCAGTTTAAC
>JALLOG010000547.1 GCA_027717645.1 Desulfobacterota bacterium AH_259_B03_O07 | reverse complement strand
TTTCCATAGGATTAATATAATTATTGAATTAATTAAATCAATTTTACATATAGAAATGCCGGTTCGGGGAACTGGCGCTACATTTCTTTGGTATTAATAAAATGTAGCGACTGATGGCCCCATCAGTGCTACTTATAATGCCCGTTTGAGAGATACGACATGACTTTTACAAATATACTAACAATATCAGATGATTACGGACACTAATTAGTGTTTATTATTAAATATCAACTTAATTAAAAAATCTTTTTGCTATCCAATAATATTGTTACTGGTCCCGAATTTGTTAACTGTACATCCATGATCGCTCCAAATATACCAGTTGCAACGTTTATTCCTTTCTTTTTAATCGAATCTATAAAAAGTTCATAT
>JALLOG010000546.1 GCA_027717645.1 Desulfobacterota bacterium AH_259_B03_O07 | reverse complement strand
CCGGATGCACTTCTATCAACCCAGTTGGTCCATTCTCACAAAGACCTAGACCAAAGGCGGCACCAACATGGTTATTAGTAACATAACCAATCTTACCCGATGCATTATCGCAGGCTTTGAATCCAGTTGTACCAGTAAAACATCCTTGATCAGTGCTTGTAGATGTTCCCATCGGAACTGGCATTGGAAGTTTTTCAGCATGGCATAGGTCACAACTATTTCCTCCGTTATGAATCACAATCTTGGAGATTTTTTCTGCTACTACAGGTATCCCTCCCAGGTTTGAGGGTAGGTCTATAATAAGAAATTAGAGCAAATAGAGAAGATATAGTTAAACAGCCTTCTTTATGGAATAAGATAAATAAGTGGTTAT
>JALLOG010000545.1 GCA_027717645.1 Desulfobacterota bacterium AH_259_B03_O07 | reverse complement strand
TTCAATATGAGTACAGGGCACATCTCTCTTAAGCCCTAAGGCAGAGCCAACATAAGGGGCGAGATGATTCTGGTTAACAAAATCACTTCCGCCATAATTTCCTAGATAAAAAGCATCAATATCGCCCGACGTTAAATTTGCATCTTCCAAAGCTTTCTTTCCAGCCTGAACAGCGAGGTCTAAGAGTGATTTTTCCTCGAGAACCCCATACTTTGTTTTACCTATTCCGATCACAGATACATTATTCATCGTTCTTTCCTTAAGCCTGATTACTTTCTAATTAATAGTAACTTAAGAGAGCCCTTCTTATGTGAAAGAGCCCTCTTTGTTTTCTATTCAGGAAGGCCGAACATTCGTGAAAGGTGTTTTACTT
>JALLOG010000544.1 GCA_027717645.1 Desulfobacterota bacterium AH_259_B03_O07 | reverse complement strand
CACAACAAAGCACTGAATCCTACATAATTCCAACTTAAATCGGTGTTGACAAAAGGGGAGCAGTACATTTTATGCCTGATCTTTCTTGATCTTGAACTATATCCATGGTTTGAACATTATGCTATTTATATTTTAATTATCCCACTTCATTTTATTTACTATATTTATAGCGGTTTTACTTTCACATTTTGTTGGATTCAAAATAAGTTTCCTTCCTTCTGATCTTATCTATCATTTTAAAGTGAGTAAAAATGTAAGAAAAAGGAATATTTAGCTGGTGTATATTCCAGATAATTTTTTTACCTTTTCAACTTCCTCTGGATTATCTAGAATCTCTCCCTCCCCCATCTCATATAGGAAATTCGCATTGTCTC
>JALLOG010000543.1 GCA_027717645.1 Desulfobacterota bacterium AH_259_B03_O07 | reverse complement strand
AAGCTTCCGTACCTTTACTTTGCAGTAAAGAGGCTGCCTGGTCTACCAAAGCCATGGAGAAGAAATAGTCCTCAAACTTGCCCTTATTTGTCATTTTTCCTCACTGTCTGGTGAGAAAAGTGGAAAGAAAATCTAAATACGGGGTATAGTTTGTTTGGCCTCCTCAGATTGGGGTTCTGAGGATCCGGAAACCACTGGAGATGAATGTACAAGCACTCCAACAAGGATTAAAAAACCACTGTACAATGTTTTTCTTTTCATTTGAAAACTCCTATTAAAAAATTAAGATTTATGTGAACTGTCCACTAAGTATCTATTTTATAATAACAGTTCAGATTAAAACAATAAAGTAAGTATCAAATGATGGGAATGTAG
>JALLOG010000542.1 GCA_027717645.1 Desulfobacterota bacterium AH_259_B03_O07 | reverse complement strand
TTGTCGTTAAATGAAATTTAGTATCAAGTAAAAAGGTTATCTCATGCCCACCAAAACTATAGTTATCATAGGTGGAGGTTTTGCTGGTGTAAAGTGTGCCGGCACCCTAAGGAAGGGGTTACAAAAAGAGAATTACGAAGTAGTGCTTTCCAATAGCGAGAATTATATGGTGTTTCAGCCGCTCCTGGCGGAAGTTGTCGGAGCATCGATTAATGCCGACTCAGTAGCCGTCCCTCTAAGACAGACATTACCTGGCGTACATTGCAGAACTGAGGATATAAATCTAATTGACCTAGATAGAAACTGTATAGGTTTTGAAAGACATGACGGAACTACCGGTCAAATGTCTTATGATCATTTAGTCATTGCTAGTGGAT
>JALLOG010000541.1 GCA_027717645.1 Desulfobacterota bacterium AH_259_B03_O07 | reverse complement strand
ATTCTTGAGTACCACCAATTTTCCAACCTTTTTTTTCTAGTGCTTTTTGTTTTGACTTTTTCATTTTAATTACGACCTCCTTATTTATCATATGTTTTCAGTCTTTCCTTGCAAACATCTAAAATGTTTTTAGGTGTTTTGTTTGTTTTCTTTTTAAATACTTCACAGATGACAATTGCATCGGAATCTATTCTATATACAATCCGCCATGTTACCTTACCATCATTAATGCGAAGCTCGTGGCATCTAGAACAAATTGAAGCCATTGGTCTAGATTGTGGTAATCCGAGCGATTCGCCCTTCTGCAAAAGTCGCAATAAAAAACCTGCTTCAATTCTAGCGGCCTTTGAAAATGGTGGAGACTTTATTTCACCTTCC
>JALLOG010000540.1 GCA_027717645.1 Desulfobacterota bacterium AH_259_B03_O07 | reverse complement strand
GCAGCCAAGCAATCAAGGCCTCCAGTGTCTTCTGCTTCTGCATCTGGGGAGTTAGGTTGAGAGGCGGGTAGCGATCGGGAAGTGGGAGAGAAAGCAAAGAAGCAAAAAGTGGCACCATCTCCTCTAGGGGAAAGCCGTACTGTACTAAAATCCCCTCCAGCTTACCAAGTTTTTCTTGAGGGGGATCTTCCCTTTTAAACTTAAGCAGACGCTGCAGATGATCGATCACTGGATATAGGGCTGTATTCTGGTAATAGGGTGAGCAGCGGCTCTCTATCCTCGCATGTTGCTCCCGTGACACTCGGTCTTTCATCACCTGTACAAGCCGTGATTTGCCGATTCCTGCCTCGCCGGTTAGAAACACTACCTGCCCCATTCCTT
>JALLOG010000053.1 GCA_027717645.1 Desulfobacterota bacterium AH_259_B03_O07 | reverse complement strand
GACAAGGCTGCCCAAAAATTTAGCTAAAAATCATACACTCTGACTAAAAAATTTGAATTCAACCCCACCCCGCAAATTTTTTCTAACGTCTCCTTTTCTGATTTTCTTAACGCAATTTTTGGAAGGCCAATTAAATCCTTTTGATTTCGAAATTATTTGTATTCCAGATGACGAGATTTGATTTAACTATTTATTAATGTAAAAGTATTTTTAAAACCACTCGGAGGGAAATACATGGCAAAGGTACATGGTGGTTGGTTGGTTGCAAAGACACTTAGTGAACTGGGTGTTAGAGAGATTTTTTCACTCAGCGGCGGACATATAAACCCGATTTATGATGCCTGTCAGGATTTTAATATAAGGATCATTGACACACACCATGAACAAGGGGCATCTATGGCAGCCGATGCTTATGGGAGGGTTAAAAGAAAACCGGGTATTTGTTTAGTTACCGCCGGTCCAGGGTTTACCAACACAATCACAGGGATTGCAGGAGCATATCTATCAAACTCACCCCTTATCCTTTTATCAGGCAAATCAGGAATCGAAGAAGCAGACAGACTCCCTCTTCAGGAAATAGATCAGCAAGCAATTGTTTCTCCAATTACAAAATGGGCTAGTACAATCTTCGATCTAAAACGTATACCTGAATACATATCAACAGCTTACAAGAAGGCCATTTCAGGCAGACCTGGACCTATTTATTTGGGAATGCCTTATGAAGTGCTCTATGCGAGTTGTAGTGAAGAGCACATAGACCGTTATAACACAAGCCTTCCATTCTCCAATGTAGAAGCATCAGATGAGGTTATAAATCAAGCAGTAGAAATACTAGCAAAGTCAAAGAGACCCGTTGCAATAGCAGGCAGTGGTGCATGGTATTCAGGTGCAGATGAGGAATTACTAAGGTTTTTAGAAGAGGTTAAAATTCCAATTTTCACTCTTAACTTCGGAAGGGGAATTGTTTCCGATAACCATCCTCAGTGCTTCGGCGCCGCAAGTCTTTCAGGCCCGGTAGCATTTAAGAAAATATCATCGGAAGCCGATTTAATTCTGCTGCTAGGCATAAGGCTAAGCCTATATATAGGTTTCGGAAGGTCCTTTAATCCCGATGCAAAAATTATTCAGGTCGATGTTGATGCGTGTGAAATAGGAAGAAACAGACCAGCAGATTTGGGAATAGTTGGAGATATTAGTAGAGTCCTATCCAAACTAACAAGCCAGATAGAAGAAAGTTCAATAGAGTTAGAATATGACTCCTGGTTTAACCAGGCAAGAGCCTGGCGTGACGAAGAATGGCAAGAGTCTGAAAAAATCAGAAATTCTGATAAAACACCAATTCATGTATTAAGAGTTATAAAAGAAGTAGAAGAAGTATTAGGTGAAGACGGAATGCTTGTCATAGATGGTGGTGACACCCAGGCATGGACTGATGGCACATATAATGTGAGGAAGCCGGGACATTATGTTAAAGGAGGACCACTAGGGTGTATGGGAGTGGGAATTCCCTTTGCAATAGGAACAAAGGTAGCCTGTCCAGACAAGAATGTGGCACTTATAACCGGAGATGGTGCAGTAGGAATGAATTTTATGGAGTTTGAAACCGCTATTAGACATAAAATACCATTTGTGGCTGTTGTATGTAACGACCAGTCGTGGGGAATGACAAAGCATCAGCTTTGGATAACTTATGGAAGGGAACGTCCAACAGTAGGTGTTGATCTTGAGCTAACACCTTTTCACGAATTAGTGAAGGTTTTGGGAGGGTATGGTGAACTGATAACTGAACCAGGTGAGATTCGTGGGGCTATTGAGAGGGCATTCTCATCAGGTGTGCCTTCGCTTATAAATATTACTACAGACCCAGAAGCAATAAGCCCATCAACTTATGGTCTAACCCAAATGATGATGCCAAAGGAAGAATAATTTAGCCACGAATTTATACGGGACAGGAATGTCCCGCCTATCTTGGTTTTTCATAAGTGCTTATCGCGATAGGTGGGGTTTTCTAACCCCGCTAGAATAAGATGTCTTGAGCACGGCTAAGAACGCCTCTTGTGGTATCTCTATCCTTCCAATTTGTTTTGGGTGTTTTTTTCCTTCCTTTTTCCTTCTGCTTCTTAAGTAGTTTCCACTTTCTTTTTACGCCCCAATAATATTTCGCTGTCACATCCTTCGATAAATGTTTAACTTTTTAGGTAATAATCCGCTTTTCTCTCATCGCCCGCAGTACAATATCAAAAAGCTTTTTTGGAGTGGTGATTTTGTGATCACCTCAATAAGCACACCTAAAATATCGTTTGAATTATAGCTAAAATTATGCTATGATAAAACCCTACTATGGGCTATGCCGTATGAGATCCTATTCATTAGTAGTGCTAAGGAGGATTTGAAAAGGCTACGTAAAACTGACCAAGTGAAAGTGCTGGATCGCATCGAGAGACATTTAATCTACGAACCATCACGTTAAAGCAAGAGCAGAATTAAAAGGCTACGCGGGAATTTATTCCCGCCTTTCCGTTTGCGTGTGGATGAGTTTCGTGTTTATTATGACGTGGATGAAGAAGCGGATAAGGTTATCATCTACGGAGTTATACGAAAAGAAGATACGGAAGCATGGCTTGCCCAAAAAATACTAGAGAGGAGAAAACAATAATGAAAATCGTCCCATTGAATGATGTCAAAAACAGGTTCTCGCATTACTTAGAGCAGGCTAAGCGAGAGGACATTATAGTCACGAAGAATGGGCGTCCGGAAGCAGTTATCCATGGAATTACGGATGAAGATTTGGAAGATTACTTGTTTGAGACCGATCCGCGATTCATCGCCCGCATTGAGGCACTACGGGAGCAATATAAACGTGAAGGTGGAAAACCGATAGAAGAAGTGCGTAGGGAGTTAGGTTTGGAGAGAAAGCCCAAGAAGCCATCAAAGCGAGGCCGGCGCTAGAATAGGATGCGTGCTACCATAATTTACAAACTAATACTTTTTGATGATTTAGCCAAGAATTTACCCCAAGAGATGAAATAAACTATCTCACGGGGTGAACACAAATTTACACGAATAAATTTGGCTTCAATATGTCACGAGCAAGACTCGTTGCCTACCCGGACAGTTTATCGAATATCAAAATATTAATTGCAGGACAATGAAATGTTTGGGCGTTCAATTGAACGCCCCTACAAATGATTACATAAACACGTTGCAGGGGTTCGCCTAAAATTTAGGATTAAGAGGTCTTAAGCACAGCAAGAAACGCCTCTTGTGGTATCTCTATTTTCCCTACTTGCTTTAGACGCTTTTTCCCCATTTTTTGTTTTTCTAAGAGCTTCCTCTTTCTTGTTACATCCCCCCCGTAACATTTTGCAATAACGTCTTTTCTCAAGGCCTTGACACTTTCACGTGCTATAATCCGGTTTCCGATTGAAGCTTGTATATTGACTTCATAAAGTTGTCTGGGAATAAGAGATCTCAATTTCTCTATCAATTCCCTTCCTCTCTCATAAGCTTTTTCCTTATGTACAATTATCGAAAGGGCATCGATGGGCTCGCCGTTTATTAAGATATCAAGTTTCATAAGCTCTGAGCTTTTGTATCCTATTGGTTCATAATCCATTGAGGCATAACCGCGGGAAATCGATTTTAAATTGTCATAAAAATCGAATATTATTTCAGAGAGCGGGAGCTCATATTGTACGATAACCCTTTCCTGAGTTACATAATCTATATTGGTATGAGTTCCTCGCCTCCTACGGCAAATTTCAAATATTTGCCCTACATATTGTGCTGGAGTGTGAATAGTTAAGAGCACATAGGGCTCTTCAACAACATCTATTTTGTCAGGGGTCGGAAGCTTACTCGGATTATCCACAAAATGAACGTCTCCTAAATTATCTACTACTCTATAAACTACAGTTGGAGCGGTAGAAATGAGATCAAGATCAGATTCTCTTTCCACTCTCTCCCTGACTATTTCCATGTGAAGTAAACCCAAAAAACCGCATCGAAAACCAAATCCAAGTGCAACCGAGGTCTCAGGCTCATAAACCAATGAAGAATCATTCAAACCTAACTTTTCTAATTCGTCTCTGAGCTTTTCATAATCACTCGGATCAATCGGATAAAGTCCGCTAAATACCATTGGCTTCATAACTCGAAAGCCAGATAGGTGCACTGTTGTAGGTTTTAATGCATCAGTAATAGTATCTCCGACCTTTGCCTCCTTTATCTCCTTGATAGCTGCCGTTACGAATCCAACCTCTCCAGTAGAAAGCTCTTCTACCTCAATAGCAAATGGGGAAAAAACGCCCAGTTTTTTAATTTCATATATTTTGTCCGTTGACATGAGCTTTACTTTCATTCCAAGTTTTATGTTTCCCTCAAATACTCTGATGAGCATCACTACTCCTTGATAAGAATCAAACCAACTGTCAAAGATCAGTGCTTTGAGTGGTGAATCTATCGCCTCTTTTGGAGGGGGAATTTCATTTACAACTCTTTCTAGTATCTCTTTAATTCCTATCCCTTCTTTAGCACTTGTAAGTATTGCATCACTTGCCTCAATACCAATTACATTCTCGATCTCACTTTTTACCCTCTCAGGATCAGCAGAAGGAAGATCTATTTTATTTACTACGGGAAGTATTTCCAGACCAGAATCTGCAGCTAAGTATGCATTAGCCACAGTCTGCGCCTCGACTCCCTGAGAGGCATCCACGACAAGAATTGCACCTTCACAGGCGATGAGACTCCTAGTAACCTCGTAACTAAAGTCCACATGGCCTGGAGTATCGATCAAATTGAATTCATAATCAAAACCATCTTCCGCTTTGTAATTCAGCCTTACGGCTTGAGCCTTGATAGTAATTCCCCTTTCCCTTTCAATTTCCATCTTGTCTAAAAACTGCTCTGTCATCTCACGTTCACTTACACTTCCAGTCAGCTCTAAAATCCTATCTGCAAGCGTGGACTTTCCATGATCTACGTGAGCAATTATAGAGAAATTCCTAATATATTTGGGTTCCATACTTGAAGTCGATTAGTATAAAGAATAAGTCTGCTTATTCAAATTTTATGGACATTGTTAAAAAGTTGATTGTTATTTTATAATTGAAGATATCATCTTAGTTTGTTCAAATTGAGTCAGATCAAATGTGTTGATATAATGTCTATTGTATTATGTCTACCCACACTCCCATGATAAAGCAGTATCTTAAAATAAAGAAACAGTATCCGGATTCCATACTGTTTTTCCGACTTGGTGATTTTTATGAGATGTTTTTTGAAGATGCCAATATAGCTTCCAAGATACTTGGTATTGCCCTTACATCGAGAAATAAAAATGAGAAAAACCCAGTTCCACTCTGTGGTGTACCTTATCATAGTGTTGAGCCCTACATAGCTAAAATTCTAAACCATGGTCATAAAGTCGCCATCTGCGAGCAGATAGAAGATCCCAAGTTTGCTAAGGGAATCGTTCAGAGACAGGTAACAAAAGTGCTTACACCAGGTGTAATCATGGACTCTGAAAAACTTGATTCACAGACTGATAATTTTCTTGCTGGTCTCTACTTTGATGGGAGGTCCTATGGGCTGGCCTTTTCAGACATCTCGACTGGAAAATTCAGGATTACTTCATTCAAGTCCATAGATGAACTTAAGAGTGAATTGTCACATCTTGAGCCAAAAGAGATGCTCCTACCAGATGACCTGTACAATGATCAAGAGCTGTTGAATTATTTCTCTCGAAATTGGAATCCACTCATCACAACAATTGACCCATGGGTATGGGAACTTGAAAGTTCTAGGGAGATTCTCAAGGAACACCTTTCAACAAAGACACTGGAGCCATTTGGGCTTGAAAACCGCCCTGAATCGATTGTCGCATGCGGGGCAGTGATTCACTACTTAAGAGAAACACAAATTGATGAAATGCCCCCTTTAGAAGACCCTCTTTATTTTGAGATGTCTGAATATCTTTCAATTGATGAATCTACAAAGAATAACCTAGAGCTTCTTAACACACTTCAAAGCAACCAAAAAAGTGGTTCGCTTCTTTGGGTTATTGATGAGACCCTGACATCAATGGGGGGAAGACTAATAAGGCAATGGCTAAATTATCCTCTAATCGATGTTAATAAAATTAGGGAGAGACTAGATGCTGTAGAAGAATTTAAAGATAATTCAAGCCTAAGAAATAAAATTAGAAACTCATTAAAGGAAATAAGTGATATTGAAAGATTAATAGGGAGAATCTCTACTACATCCGCAAGACCCAGAGATCTTGGTGCATTAAGAGACTCCTCCACATTAATCTCAGAGGTAAAAAATAATCTAAAAAATTTCCATTCGAAGCTGTCAACCGAAATTTTCAAGAATCTGGATGACTTGTCTGACATCAGAGAATTACTCGAAACATCTCTTTTGGATGAGCTGCCCATCACTTCTCGAGACGGAGGAATTATTAAGGAAGGTTATTCCAAAGAACTCGATGAACTCAGAAACATAAAACGAGACGGAAGAAAGTGGATAGCAGAGCTAGAGACAAAGGAAAGGGAAACAACTGGGATAAATTCTCTAAAAGTAGGCTATAATCGTGTGTTTGGCTACTACATCGAAATCACAAAAACAAATCTTCAACATGTACCTGAGCACTATATACGAAAACAAACCCTAGTAAATGCAGAAAGGTTCTTTATCGAGGAGCTTAAGGAGTATGAAGAAAAGATACTAGGAGCCGAAGAGAAGATTCTAGAGCTTGAAAAACAAATCTTTGGAAAGTTAAGAGAAAGGGTATCCAGTGAATCAGATAGAATTAGGAATACTGCTCTCTTGATAGCAATAATAGATGTACTCACTTCTTTGGCATTAGTCTCAGAAAAATACAATTACATCAAACCACAAATAAATGATTCCAGATCTATAGATATTAAAGAAAGCAGGCATCCTGTGGTAGAAAGGATGGATCTGGGGGAAAGATTTATGCCCAACGACGTTAGGCTTGACCCGGAAGAAAACCAATTTCTTATTATCACCGGGCCGAATATGGCAGGGAAGTCCACTCTCATTAGACAAGTTGCCTTGATAGTTCTCATGGCCCAGATGGGTAGTTTTGTTCCTGCCAAAGAGGCACAAATCGGGATTGTTGATAGCTTATTTACAAGGGTCGGGGCCTCGGATAACCTGGCCAGAGGTCAATCAACATTTATGGTGGAAATGATTGAGACGGCTTACATCCTAAGGCACGCCTCCGAAAAAAGCCTTGTAATTCTAGATGAGATTGGGCGAGGGACGAGTACATTTGATGGCATGAGCATCGCCTGGGCAGTTGCAGAATATCTCTATGGAGTAGGATCTAGGGTGCTCTTCGCCACCCACTACCACGAGCTTGCACAAATGGCAATATCAAAAAAAAGAATAAAAAACTACAACATATTCGTAAAAGAGAATATGGGAAACATCGTCTTTTTAAGGAAGTTAATTCCAGGTGCGGCAAACCATAGTTATGGAATCCAGGTAGCAAATCTTGCAGGCGTGCCTGAAAAAGTAATCAAAACTGCCCGCAATGTTCTCTCGAGTATCGAGAAATCTCAATCTCATGTGGGAGGATCGATCCGAGGGGGCCAGCTTGGTCTGTTCAAAGGAAAGGAAGCAATAAAGGAAAACAAAGTAGAAAAAGAGATCTTAAAGGAAATTAGTGAGCTAGACCCGCTATCTCTTAGCCCACTTGATGCACTTTCAAAAATAATCGAGTTGAAAAATAAGCTAGATAAAACCTAATAGTTATTTACAAAGCCATTTTGGGAATATTTAAATTTCTTAATTCATTTATTAATAATAGAAAATCAAAACCTGAATCATTTATGAATTCTAAAAAAACTCTTGGTCAAAGGGGTGAAGAAATTGCTTGTAAAGCGTTAGAGAAGCAAGGCTACCGAATTTTAGACAAAAATTTTAGTTGCAAGTTTGGGGAGCTAGATATAGTAGCGGAGGATGATGAAGTGATCTGTTTTATTGAGGTCAAAGCAAGGTCTTCTGAAGATTATGGTCTTCCCGAAGAAGCCGTAACACATTGGAAGAAGAAAAAGCTCCTCATTGTAGCCCATATTTACATAGAGAAAAAGAAGATCAAAGAGCGCGATATGCGATTCGATATAGTTTCAGTAAACTTAAATACGCACGAAACAAGAATCATAAAAAACGCATTCGAAGTAGATTATTGACATTCTATTCGAAAAATGGGCGGTTGCTATTTCCTTTAATTGATGCGCGAAGTATGACTTCGATATTAATCTATATGAGCTGGCGGAAATTTTACTCTTGACATAGCTAAAATTATGCATATTTTTATGTCTGGCACTTGATACTGAGGAGTGCTAATTCCTTTTTATTCAACTAGGAGGTTACACAGATGAAAGTAAGACCGCTTCATGATAAGATTTTAGTTAAACCAATAGATACTCCCCAGACGACCAAAGGTGGTATCGTGATTCCTGAAACTGTAAAGGAAAAACCACAAGAGGGTAAAGTTGTTGCCGTTGGGAAGGGGAGAATATCAGAAAAAGGAAAAGTCGTTCCACTTGAAGTAAAGAAGGGAGATACTGTTTTATATAGCAAGTACGGTGGCACCGAGATCAATATAGAGGACGAAGAATATCTGATTCTTGATGAAAATGATGTACTAGCCCTAACAGCTTAATTAAAAACAAAGGGAGGACACATAAAATGGCAGCCAAACAAATAATATTTAGCGCATCCGCAAGAGATTCGATTTTAGAAGGTATAAATACACTTGCGAGCGCAGTCAGAGCAACCCTTGGACCCAGGGGGAGGAATGTTTTAATTGAAAAAACCTTTGGAGCTCCAGTTGTTACTAAAGACGGTGTTACCGTTGCTAAGGAAATAGAACTCGAGGACAAGTTTGAGAACATGGGTGCCCAGATGGTAAAAGAGGTTGCATCTAAGACAAGTGATGTCGCCGGAGACGGGACTACAACTGCAACCATACTTGCCCAGGGCATATTTCGTGAGGGAATAAAACTGGTGGCCGCTGGCCATGATCCGATGAAGCTAAAGAGGGGGATAGAAAAGGCCGTTGATGAAGTGGTTAATAGCATAAGGAGCTTAAGTAAGCAGGTAAAGGGTAGGATGGAGATAGCACAGGTTGCAACAGTATCGGCGAATGGTGACGAGACAATAGGAAACATAATTGCAGACGCTATGGAGAAGGTTGGGAAGGATGGCGTTATAACGGTTGAAGAGGGAACCAGCCTAGAAACCACCATGGAAGTAGTTGAGGGGATGCAGTTTGACAGGGGTTACTTAAGCCCATATTTCGTGACGGATTCAGAGAAAATGCTTGTTGAACTAGAAGAACCTTTAATACTTCTTTATGACAAGAAAATATCTAATATGAAGGACATGGTACCTTTGCTAGAAGAGGTAGCAAAGAGCGGGAAGCCCATACTAATAGTAGCAGAGGACATAGAGGGAGAGGCATTGGCAACTTTGGTTGTTAACAAGATCAGGGGAACACTAAAGGCAGCAGCGGCAAAGGCCCCTGGCTTTGGTGACAGAAGGAAATCCATGATAGAAGACCTTGCAATCCTCACTGGCGGAAAGGTGATAGCCGAAGAAGCAGGTATGAAATTAGAGAATGCAACTTCAAAAGACATGGGAAGGGCAAAGAGGATAATAATTGATAAGGACAATACCACAGTAATCGGTGGAGAAGGAAAAAAGGCAGAAATCGAGGGCAGGATAAAACAGATAAAGGCCCAAATCGAGGAAACCACAAGTGAATACGACAGGGAGAAGCTACAGGAGAGACTGGCAAAGCTAGCAGGAGGAGTAGCATTGATAAGGGTAGGAGCCGCGACTGAGACAGAGATGAAGGAGAAGAAAGCCAGGGTAGAAGACGCACTCAATGCCACCAGGGCAGCTGTTGAGGAGGGAATCGTCCCGGGCGGAGGAGTTGCGTTTATAAGATCCATTAAGGCTGTTGAGAGCTTTGATGCTGGAGACGATGAAGAGAGGGCAGGGGTAAATATCGTAAGAAAGGTACTTGAAGAACCACTAAGAGAAATCGCAGGCAATGCAGGTTGGGACGGCTCTATTGTGGTGGAGAAGGTAAAAGAACAGAAAGGACCCCGTGGATTCGATGCTGCAAAGCTTGAGTACCGTGATCTGGTAGATGCAGGTATAGTGGATCCGACAAAGGTAACGAGGTATGCGCTTCAGAATGCTGCAAGTGTAGCAGCTTTACTATTAACAACAGAGGCACTTGTTGCAGATAAGCCCAAGGAAGAAAAGGAAGGAATGGGCGGGCATGCTCATCCCCCCATGGATGAATACTAAATCATATAATTTTATGAGGAGGAGTGAAACTCCACTCCTCCTTTAACCTTTAAAAATTTTTGGAGAACTTATACCCGATAGCTTTATATGTCAGCTTTGCTGCTAGGATCTCAGAAATTGTACTACCCGAAATAGGAGAGAGTTCAACTATATCCAACCCAATGACCTCTCTATTTTTAAAAACCGATCTTAAAAGTCCTAAGACGTCGTACCAACCCAAACCTCCAGGCTCGGGGGTTCCGGTTCCCGGAACAGCTGAGGGATCGAAAACATCCAGATCAATACTTATATAAACGTGTGGTAGGAGAGCTGATACAACATCCAAAATCCAGTCTTCACCCTTAGATTCTATAATCTCTTGAGCCTTAATGATTTTTATATTACTATTCCCTTTTAGGAACTCCGCTTCTTCATCTGAGTAGCTCCTTATTCCAACCTCCATCACAGGCAAGCCTTCTTCAAAGATCCTCCTCATTGTGCAAGCATGGCTATAGGGTGTTTTCTCGAAGGAATCTCTTAGATCACAATGAGCGTCAATACTGAGTACAGAGAATTTTTCAAACATCGACTTATGACCCTTTACAGTTCCAATAGTAATAGAATGCTCACCACCGAGGGTTATTATAAACTTATTTAGATTAACGAGCTGAACGCAAACCTCTCTCACATCACTTATCATATCGGCCGGATTAATGGAACTACATTCTAGCTCACAAAGGGTATGAATCCCCAATGAAGAAGGCTCCCAACCCGTTTCATCGTCATAGAGTTCAAGCGATCTTGAAGCATAAATTATTGAAGAAGGCCCATGGGATGTTCCTCTTCCAAAGAAAACGGTACGCTCAAATGGCACTGGGAGGATAACAACCTTTGATGTTTCAATGGATGAATTCTCTTCATCAAGTCCTAGAAAGTTCATTGGCATGAAGTTTCCTTGAATCATAAGGGGAGAAGTTTAATGGTTGAAAATCGAGATTGTCAATTAAGGCTCTTTGATACTTTCTGAATAATTCCAATATTTTCCAATTCTCTATAGGTCCTTGTATCACTTTCTTTTGATGCAAAAATAGCAAGATCCTTTGGTTCATCTATATCGAGGGCTATTCTAGGCAGGTCATATATGTTGAACTTAATATCTTTCTTCTTTGCTTCATCAATATGTTTTCTAAAGCTGTCATAACCAAATCTTGATGGGAAAACATCTGGAGGCTTTCTAAGTATGGCATTTGTACCAAGCTCATCTCTCGAGGGAACGAGAATTGCCGAAGGTGATGTTTTTTCCCTTTTTAAAATGAAATCGATATCCTCCGGCCTAATCAGCGGGGCATCTCCCGGTATCACAAGAACCGATTCGGCACCCATTTCCTTACATACTTTAGAACTAAAATCCACGGAATCACTTTCACTATCCTGTTTAGTTTCCAAGATTATTTCGATTTCCAATTTATTAGCAAGTTCTATTGCATCTGAATCAAGGGTAACCACAAAACGCTTGGTGAGAAACTTTGATCCTTTGAGAGCACTCAGCACATCCTCCAGCATAGCATGAGCAATCATTATTCTTTCACTTTTGGAAAGAATAGGTGAAAGCCTCTCTTTTGCTTTACCCAGATCTTTTACAGGTACTAATGCAAATCTCATTTCTTAAAATGTACAGAATTTTAATTTTTATTCTATGGCGATAGTTTACGCCGACAAAAATAATTAGTCATTATAGTGATTCCTTTTAACAATCTTTCGGCCATTTGGAACGGATATTAAATTTTAAACAACCAGACACAGATCTTGCTATATAATTAAGCTATAGGATGATTTTAGAAAATTCCTTAACATTCAATTAAGAGATCATTGGCATGAAAGAAAAACCACATTATATAGGCCATCGAAACCGCCTTAGAGAAAGATTTAAAAGCACAAATGGTAACGGATTTCAAGACTACGAATTACTTGAACTACTGTTAACATATTCAATTCCTCGAAAAGACGTCAAACCACTTGCAAAGGATCTCTTAAAGCGATTTAAGGGCCTTTCAGGAGTTCTTGATGCTAGTCAATTTGAAATAGAAAATGCAAAAGGCTTGGGACCGATTTCAGCAACCCATATACGTCTTGTAAAAGAGCTTTGCATATTATATACGGCTGAGGAAATAAGAAATAAAGACATTCTCTCTTCTCCAGATGCAGTTTTGGAATTCTCAAGAGTAAAGCTCTCAGGACTCCCAAGAGAAGTCTTAATGGCAATTTACGTTAATATAAAGAACGAGGTGATAGACTATGAATTCCTTAATGAAGGTACTATTGATAACATCGTCATCTACCCACGAAGAATAATTGAGGGAGCACTTTCTCATCATGCTTCTGGATTCATTATTGTTCATAACCATCCAAGCGGAGACCCTGAACCCTCCGATGAGGACAGGAATCTTACAAGTACAATATTTGAAACCTCAAGAACCCTAGACTTAAGGCTCTTGGATCATATCATAGTTGGAAAGAAGGGTTACTTCAGTTTTAGGGAAAAAAAACTTTTAAATAGTTAGTTTAAACAAATAGAACCCTCCTCTAATTTTAGATTCTCTGGTCAACCCTGCTTAAATTATTAATTTAATTGATGATTATTTGTTAAAATATCATTAAATGAACCTTGAAACTTTATCAGTCCGAGAAAGAGGCAATGGAAAAGAAATAAACAATGATCGATCGGTTCTTTCTAAAAAAGCCCTATACCTCTCTTATTTTAGTCTTGGATACAATTTTTTAGAAGGAATTGTGTCGATTCTTGTAGGTCAATTAACCGGAAGTATTGCACTGTTGGGATTTGGCCTTGACAGCTTTGCTGAATCCCTTTCAGGCGGGGTAATGATATGGCGATTTAGAAGGCATGCTGAACTCAGCCAGGAGGAGGAAGAAAGGGTTGAAGCAAAAGCTACAAGGATCGTGGCTTATACCTTCTTTGTGTTAGCAGCCTACGTGTTATTTGAATCTTTAAGAACAATTTACTACAGGGAGATACCCGAACCCAGCTTAGTAGGTATTATTATTGCAATAGTCTCAATAATAGTGATGCCAACTCTGTTCTTAGCGAAGTATAAAATCGGCAAGTCCATAGCCAGCAGTAGCCTTGTTGCGGATTCAAAGCAGACGCTTGCATGTGTTTTCCTGTCTCTTGCGCTGCTAATTGGCTTAGGACTTAACTACTCTTACGGAATTTGGTGGGCAGACCCTGTTGTCGGTTTGCTTATAGTAGCTTATTTAATTAAAGAGGGGTATAACACCCTTACAGAGGAAAAACTTTGTAGTTGCTAGTTTAATGATTTCCGTCGAAGAAGCAAAAAAGAAAATCATCGAAAACGTAAAAACTTCAGAAACCATTGAAATTCCATTCACAGAAGCGGAAGGTTTCGTCCTTTCTAAAGACATTATTAGCTCAGTAAACCTACCTTATTTTACCAACTCACAAATGGATGGGTATGCCTTAAAGAGTGAGGATACAAAAGGCGCTAGCGAAACAAATCCAGTAAAACTCAAGGTAATCGGTGAGATCAAGGCCGGGGATTTCCCAAATTATATTGTCAAAAGTGGTGATGCAGCAAAGATAATGACCGGGGCCCCGATACCCGAGGGTGCAGATTCAGTCATCATGGTTGAGTATACAGATGAAAACAATGGATTTGTAAATATAGTTAAAGAAGTCTTTCCAAAGGAATTCATAAGGTTTGAAGGAGAGGAGATAAAAGAGGGCGAAATTGCTCTTAAAAAGGAAACAGAGCTTAACCCTGCATCAATCGGGTTCATTGCGGAATTAGGGATAACAAATATTAAAGTTTTTGGAGAATCTAAAGTTTCTATTGTAGTTACAGGTGAAGAGGTTATAGGACTCGATGAAGAACTAAAACCCGGAAAGATTAGGGATACAAATTCTGTTGCTTTAGCGTCAGTTCTTCGCCGTGAAAATGCAGAGCTCTTATACATTGCCCTCGCCGGGGATGACCCCGTTGAAATTAGGCAGAAAATATCAAAATGCCTCGATACTTCCAACCTATTATTGATAACAGGAGGCGTATCGGTTGGCGATTACGACTATGTCAAAGATGTGTTGAAAGAACTAGGTGTTAAGGAAATCTTCTGGCGTGTAGCTCAGAAACCCGGCGGCCCTCTTTATTTTGGGAAAAAGAACGAAACACTTGTGTTTGGTCTGCCTGGAAATCCTGCGTCTGTACTTGTTTGCTATTATGAATACGTTAGGCCCGCTCTTCGAAGGATGATAGGACGAAGTGATGTTCACCTCCTAGGACTTGTGGCCTCACTTTCGGAAGAGATAGGAAAAAAACAAGATGGTAAAACCTATTTCCTTAGAGGATGGGTTGAAAAGGAAGGGGAAAAATTCTGCGTAAAGCCTACCGGTGCCCAGGGCTCTCATATCCTAAAATCATTCGCCCTTTCAAATTGCCTAATCATAGTTCCAAGCGATGTCAATCATCTACCATCCGGATCCACCGTGAAGGTCCATCTTTTACCAGTCTGATAATGATTGCGGCTGGAAGCCGCTCCTACAACAATTGTCATTCCCAAATGTAGTAATTGGCAATCCAAATTTTAACTTGTCGATCCCCGATAAAGCTCGTGCTCAAATGCATTTATCGGGCAACATACGGAGATGACATGACCACGATTTATCGAAATACAAAGTTGATTAATCAACCTAAGTAGGAGCACCATACTTGGTGCGATAAATCGCGCCTGGAAGCCGCTCCTACATTAAAACATCTTGCCTGCTTTACTAATTGTGGCTTTGGAAAGCGAATGCCCTCTACATATTGATGTTTTACATGTATATTTAAAAAAAATGGAACTAGAAGAACTTATAAAATCAGAGGAATCCGAAAGGGGAAAAAACCTGGAAAGAGCCCTAGAAATAGCGAATAGGGAATGGGAAAATCTTAGGGAATCACTTAAACTCTGTGGGGATATAGGTGAATTCTCAGAAGAAGAATTTATGATTGGGATTATTGAAGAGGACGTGATAATAAGAGAGCAAGCTATAAGCCCTACTAAATCGGTCTCTTTTTACGCCCCCACTTTTTATCCTATGTACTTTGTAAATAACCTCCTTAAGATGGAAGAAAGAAAGCCTGAGTATAAATACAAGACTGTAGAGGCCCTATACGCTTTTATTGAACTTGCCACAAAAGCCGCACAAAGACTAGGCCTTGTGGGAACCTTTAGCATGGGATTTGGTGCAGGCTACGGTAATGTAAGAACAGGCTGGTTAGCAGAGAAGGGACTACCAGACGAAATAAAGGTATTTCATAGTATGTTCTTTAATGCTAATAAGATAGATTATGATTGGGATTTTCATTGGACATCCGTTTGTGAGAGACTAAAAGTCATTTTTGATAAATTCATGGAATGGCAAAATGACCCTAAGCTCTACCATAAGGAAGTCAAGCCAAAAACAATCGTAAAGCCCATGATGGTTTGAAAAAGAACAGTTTAATAAAACGAGAAAATAAAGATTCTTTAGAATACACCCAAATCATCGTATTCATCTTGTGCGATATCGGCAAAGCTGGGAACACCTCGACTATCTGCGAGGAAACTAAGTTTAACAACACCCGTAGGTCCATTGCGCTGCTTGCCGATAATAATCTCTGCGATTCCATCTCTTTCATCACGATTCTTTCTATAGGCATCTGCTCTGTGAATGAAAATTACAATGTCTGCATCCTGCTCAAGTGCCCCGCTTTCTCTCAAATCAGCTAATTGCGGACGTCTGTCAGAACGGGCTTCTGTCTGACGACTAAGCTGCGAAACGGCAATAATGGGCATGCTAAGTTCTTTTGCAAGACTCTTAAGCGAACCGGATATTTCCGCTATCTCACGTTCCCTTGTTTCTGTAATCCCACTTCCCCTCATAAGCTGAAGGTAGTCAACAATAACTAGATCCAAACCCTTTTCCTTCTTTTGTCTCCTCGCTTTTGCTCGAAGTTCTAAGACGCTAATCGCAGGTGTATCATCAATATAGAGTTTTGCCTGGCTGAAGGTATCCGCCGTTTTTACCAGCCTTTTTAGATCTTGGTCTTTGATGTAGCCGCTTCTAATGTCAGAATAATTCACCTTCGCATTTCCTGCGAGCATCCTCAACATGAGCTGCTCTTTAGTCATTTCTAATGAGAATATTCCAACGCTATACCCCCTCTCAATTGTCGAATGTGCAGCAATATCAAGGCAAAAAGAGGTCTTACCTAGTCCCGGTCTGGCAGCAATAATCACTAAATCAGAGGGTTGTAGACCTGTTGTCATATAATCCACTCTTTCAAAACCTGTTGGAATGCCGGTGATAAGTTCTTTTCTGGCATGCAGTGTCTCTATAATCTCAAGGGCTCTAGGGGCAAGCTCTCTGCTTTCAAAAAAAGTTGGCTTTACCTTATGCTGAGAAATATCAAGTATTGCATGCTCAGCTCGATCAATGAATTCATCGACATTAACTCCCTCATCATGCCCTCGATTCGCTATGTCAGTAGCGGTGATTACTAGTTTTCTCAATATTGATTTTTCTTTTACTAACTTAGCATAATACTCGACATTCACTGTGGTAGGTACGACCTCTGTCAGATAAGTAAGATAAGAACTCCCCCCTACATCTTCGAGTAGTTGTCCACTAGATTTCATGTAATCAAATAGCGTAACAATATCAATAGGTTTGTTATCTCTTTCTAACTGGATCATGGCATCGAATATCTTTCTGTGGGCTTCCTTATAGAAGTCACCGTTTGTTAATATATTTAACACTTGGTTTATAACCTCACCATCAATTATAACTGCGCCAAGGACAGCCTGCTCAGCTTCAATATTTTGTGGAAGAGGTCTTGATAAAATTGCCATAGCTAGATTTTAAAACAAAGTGAAAAACCTTTTCAAGATGTCCCAAAAATTATTTTCTAATAGTAATATCATTTATAATTAATCTAAAGACCAACAGATAATCTATATGCGAGCCTTTTATCCAGCCCAGCAAGTATAATCTTTTCTTGAGCGCTGTAAATATCGTATTCAAGCCTGATAAACTTTACTTCGTTATCTTTATGGTCATAAATTAGAAAAGACGCCCTCGGATCTCTATCACGAGGTTGCCCAACACTACCAGGGTTTATTAGGTATTTATTGTCCCCATTTATGCCGATATTGTCATCATAAAAATTCTCTATAAGGTTATTTAAATATACGTAATAAATTCTTACGTGTGTATGTCCAAAAAAACAGATGTTGTAATTATCCATAAGATGAAACTCCATTGAGGCATCCTCATTCGAGAATATATAGAGATCGGGATCCGACAATGAGCCGTGAACTATGAGAAAATCTTCAATTTCCTTTGCCTGAGGGAGATTATTCAGAAAATCTTTATTCTCCGTTGTTAGCTCATTTCTAGTCCAAAGAGCTGCATCTCTTGCAATAGGATTAAAATCAATAGGTTCTTTTCTCCCGCAGGCAACAACATCGTGGTTACCCATAATGGAAATGATGTTTCTTTCTCTAATTATATCAACACATTCATTGGGATTTGCACCATAACCAACGATATCCCCAAGACATATGATCCAATTTACACCTATATCATCAATCTCTAACAGTGTTCTTTCAAATGCTTCCAGATTTGAATGAATGTCGGAGATAATAGCATATTTCACGCCGCATAACCCTATAAGATATTTCTATTGTAAAATCACTATCCCAATGTCCATTACATTAGTTCCAGTAGGACCCGTCTTAACAAGCGATCCTAATCCTTTAAAGAATCTATAAGAGTCGTTTTGTGAAAGGAGCTCCCTGGCGCTTAAATTCATTTTACGAGCAACCACTCTAGTATCTCCATCGCAGATAGCACCTGTTGCATCAGTAGGGCCGTCAATGCCGTCAGTACCGCAAAAGAGTCCAACTATCTCATGGCCCATTATCTCCATTGAAAATGAGAGGGCCGTCTCAGTGTTTCTTCCCCCCTTGCCACTACCTTTAACCGTTACTGTTGTCTCACCGCCATAAATGATACAAGCAGGTCTTTTTACGGGTGTGTCAAACCTCTCAACATCGAAAGCTATGGCTGCTACCACCTTTGCAACCTCCCTGGCTTCACCACTTATTTGAGAAGATAGTAAGAACGTATTGAAACCAAATTCACGAGCCTTCTTCTCAGCGGCTATTAGAGACTTAAAATTATTTCCTACTATTATCGTCTGAACTCGGTTAGGATCAAATTCTCCTTCTTTTAATGTTTCGTGTATATTCCCTCTCCCACCCTCTTCTAAATGTACCATGACCTGAGGTGGAATTCTGTGCTCAAGCCCAAGCGCTTCAATAACACGGCATGCATCTTCAAACGTAGTAGGATCGGGAACTGTTGGCCCTGAGGCAATGGCATCAAGCTTGTCCCCTACAACGTTAGAAAGAATTAATGTGACAACATGTGAAGGTAATGCCTTCTTTAGTAGCCCACCTCCCTTAATCTGAGAAATGTGTTTTCTTACTGCATTAAGCCCGTATTTATCAACCCCAGAATTTAAAAGCATAAGAGTGGCCTTTTGTTTATCTTCAAGCGAAATTCCCGAAGCCGGCATAGCTAATAGGGCACTTCCACCCCCTGAGATTAAAAAGATCACCAGATCTTCTTTGCCCGCTTTTTCAAGTAATTTTAATACTTCGCTAGCAGCTCTGAGACTCCTGTTATCTGGTACAGGTTGGTTGGTAAGATAAAACCTCATTTTTGAAAGCTTGACTTGAGGTGGAGTATTAGACACCACTATCCCATCATTAATTCTTTTTCCCAACATATCCTCGATTGCCTTAGCCATTGCGGATGCTGCTTTTCCAAAGGCTATAACAAATATGGAGCCGAATTGATCTAGATTGTATTTCCTAGTATCAACATGAAATGTGTTACCGTCAATGTTTACATGGTCCTTCACACATGTTATTGGATCTGCTGCTTTTAGTGCTTCATCATATATTTCAAGAACATTTTCTTTTAATCGATTTGAATTCATAGCAATATAATCAAATGCTTTAAAATTAATTTGAATGCATCAATCACCTTGGATTCTTTTTAAAACTTCGTCTATTTTCTCTTTTGTAAGATTTTCAAAGAGATCGTCATCTACAAGCATGACTGGAGCAGACCCGCAGGAGGCAAGGCATTCTGCTTCAAGAAGAGTAATTTTACCATCTTGTGTTGTTTCACCCGTTTTAATACCTAATTTCTCAGTTAAATAGTGCTCTGCCTGTTCTGCTCCCATTAATGCACAAGAAAGCGTTCTACAGTGCCAAATTATGTGTTTCCCTACCGGCTCGGTAAAAAACATCGTATAGAAAGTAGTAACATTCTGAACATTAGATGGTGGAATACCCAGCATTTCAGCTGTCTCAAGCATAGATTCTTCTGAAATCCATCCATACTCATTTTGTACTAAATGAAGAACAGGTATGAGTGCTGATTGGTTTGTTTGAGACTTAGATACAATCTCTCCTATTTTTTCCTTAAGCTTTTCGGAGAAAGGCATTCAGGGTAAATACTCCAAGGAAAATAGACGATATTTAAACTAACATGGTAAACATGGATGTCAATGAAAATTTGAAAGCACCGTAAAAATTTTGTATAAAATGGTAAAATTCAGTAACATAAAATTAATCATATATGTTTTTAAAATTACTTATTCTCTTCATTGGAGTTCCACTTTTAGAAATTGCAATACTTGTAAAAATTGGAACCTTCATAGGTTTCTGGCCTACAATGCTGATTGTGATTGTTACTGGTATACTCGGTGCAACCTTGGCAAGGATTGAGGGGTTTATTGTATTAAACAAAATAAGAAATGAACTTCAGTTAGGAAAAATTCCCGCCGAGGAATTAATTGACGGTTTTCTAATTTTAGTAGGGGGAATAGTCCTCCTCACCCCCGGACTATTAACAGATCTATTGGGGTTTTTAATACTAATCCCTTGGAGCAGGAATATTTTTAAGAAATGGCTTGGTAAAAAATCCAAGGAATGGGTTCGATCAGGAACTTCAAAAGTTACATATCATACAAACTATAACGGCTAAATTCATGAAACATTTTAGAGTGTATGGT
>JALLOG010000539.1 GCA_027717645.1 Desulfobacterota bacterium AH_259_B03_O07 | reverse complement strand
AGTCCGCCTCCGCCTTGTATCTAGAACCGCCTTATTCGGATGAAGAAATCGTCGAGATAGCGAAGAAGCTGATTGGAGAGAGTGATCTGAAGAATCCTGCCATCAGATTTATCTTAACCGGTGGGTACGCCCAAGGTTCAACAAGTTTTGACCAACCGAACTTTCTCATAATCGCTGAAGAGCTGCCTAATTATCCGAGTGATGTGTATATACACGGTGGGAAACTCGTTACCTTTGAATATCAAAGAGAACTACCTCATGTGAAGACAACCAACTACATGAATGACATTCGGTTAGATCCTCTCAAACGGGAAAAGGGAGCGTTCGACATACTGTATTATTATCAGAATAGGGTAACCGAGTGTCCCAGAGATAACTTTTTC
>JALLOG010000538.1 GCA_027717645.1 Desulfobacterota bacterium AH_259_B03_O07 | reverse complement strand
AATATCAATATTGGAGGCGACTATGGTAAAAATGTTTCTTTCGGTATGTACTGCATCAGGATTCTCATCAACCCAACAGACAGTTAAATCAGTCGTTTTTGATAATATAAGAGGTAAAATATCTATTCCAATTCCACCGGTATCTCCTTCACCTTCAACAAAAACGTGAAAAGGAGACTCCAGATGTTTTACGATTGTAGTTGTATTATCATCCGCAGTAATGGCTGGATCCATTGCAAAATCATTCTCTGTTAAAACCGGTTTAGTATTACGACTTCCGGCACTAGAGCTAGGCCCTGAATCACCACCGCATCCACCTATAGTTCCTAAAGCAACAACAAATACCAAAGCAAAAACAGCCAAGCCTCTAATCCAAATATCAC
>JALLOG010000537.1 GCA_027717645.1 Desulfobacterota bacterium AH_259_B03_O07 | reverse complement strand
TTCAAGCGATCCGTCATAGGACAGTATACGGTATGGACGGCGGGCACGCCAAGTATATGCTTGAGAAGGACAGTCATGATGGCTAGATGAGGATAACCTGAGTGGCCATGCACGATCTCAAATCCAGCTGAACCACGCAACTTATACGCGGCGGGAACCAACCGACTCAGGAACTCTATATTGCGAAGCAAGGGGCCAGTAGTTTGCAATTGGAGAAGTTCTAGGTTGGTATAAGAGAGTCTTGTCCGAACTTCATCAGTGGAATGACGATGCGGCCATCCAGATAGAATTGTTATCGAATAACCCTGACGATTGAGTCTTTCACTTAGTGCAAGCAACGCATTGATGTTGCCACCGGCAACAACACCCCCCTGGGGAGAATAC
>JALLOG010000536.1 GCA_027717645.1 Desulfobacterota bacterium AH_259_B03_O07 | reverse complement strand
CATTTGAATTAGGTTTACCACCACCTGGAGGAGATGGATTTGAACCAGGAGATGCCAATGCGGACGGTTTTGTAAATTTAGCTGACTTGGGCGTAATAATTAATGCATTCAGAGGTACTCCGGCACCCGGCAATGGGGACTGTAATGGGGATAACTTTACGAACCTCGCTGACCTTGGGTGCGTCATAACTAAGTTTAGAGGCTGATAACGGTTTTATTTCAAATTTATTGAATAAAAATGCAGTGTTTGGTATTTGAGTAATCTCCTTGATTATGGGAAGGATTAAAAATTATATAAGGAGGAATTAAAAGCCTATGTTATACAAGATACCTCTGTTTCTAACATTTATAATATCGGGGGACTTACTGCCATAGGATGCAATGTG
>JALLOG010000535.1 GCA_027717645.1 Desulfobacterota bacterium AH_259_B03_O07 | reverse complement strand
CCCCGCAAATGCATCTACCAGACCAAATCCCGATACATTAATAAACGATAATAAGATAGCTATTGCAATGAATTTTTTCATACTTCATCCTCTCTTATACTTTTCATCACAACCTCCTTTATTTTTTTTATCCCATTTTATGCATAAACCATTTATATCTACATTTACGTTTTATATCGCAGATAGGTATTCGGACAGATAAACAGGTTTGTTTGTCGTGGTAAGAAAACTCTTAATACTTTCGGAAGGAATAAAAAACGCTCAGAAATATACGTCTTTCGGGAGACAACACTCTCTATGGGAAGAATATGATTACGCTTAGATCGCACAACAACTACCCCATCATCTTATCCTCAACCTCTGCCTTATTTCTTATTAAATTGTAA
>JALLOG010000534.1 GCA_027717645.1 Desulfobacterota bacterium AH_259_B03_O07 | reverse complement strand
ATAAGAAGGTCCTTAGCTTGAGCAGCTGGTAATCCTTCTACATCAACACATCCGCTCTTGGAATTAAGTGGTGGAGCCTCAAACGTAGCATCAGCCAGAACATCTACTACGTTAAGAAAGGCGTTATCAAAGGTATTATCTGATAAGAATACCGTGCCTTCAATAATAGGAAATACAAAAATATTTCCAATATCAGCCTCAATCCTAACCGAACCCTGAGTTGGATCACATACTTTTGGTCCTGTTACAGGACACTCTAGGATTACAGTACCAGGACCACCGGCAAACTCTTGTAAATTTGGTGGGATCCTGGTAACAAGAAAGGCTATCAGGGCTTCCCCGTCTTGAACTACGGTAACTTCACCAAGCAATCCACCAGATTCCGG
>JALLOG010000533.1 GCA_027717645.1 Desulfobacterota bacterium AH_259_B03_O07 | reverse complement strand
CCGTTGAAGAACTGAAAGTAGAAACCGAAAAACTTAAAGAAGCAATAGAAGATCTAAAGGAGAAGAAGAAATCTGTGACTTTGCCCGAAGTGGATGATGAGGTTTTAGTAGAGGACAAAAATGAAGGAATTATTATCGAAAATCCAGCAACAAAGCCCGATGTTCCTGGAAAAGAAGAACCATTCATTATTGAATTTCCTAGCGGAATGATCATTGAAATTGATGAGGATGGAAATATTATTCGAACTATCAAGGAAGCACCTATACAAGCATCTATTACACCCACAACTGAAATTCCTGCTAGTGAAAGTACGCCAACAAATATTTCAGAACAATTTAATTATTACGATTTAATCGTAGAAAAGAGTAGTGGGTATGGGATTAGCAC
>JALLOG010000532.1 GCA_027717645.1 Desulfobacterota bacterium AH_259_B03_O07 | reverse complement strand
AGATAGTGTTTCCATCCTGTCTACTATTTATCACATTAAAAAGTTCAATCAAAGAAATTCCGATAAGTCCTATTACTAATAGCCATAGAAAAATAAAACCCTTAGTAGGTATTTCTAATTTGCCTATTAATAACCAACCAGCTAGAACAATCCCACCACTTAGGTTAATACATATAGCACCACCCAAACCAAGACCTGTTAACTTAAAGAGATGTTTATACTTTTCTAAAATAAGTGATATACCAATACCAAATAATACAGCACCCAAAATACTAGGATAGAATTTGAATTGTGTATCTGGGATGCCTAGAAATGAAACTAAACCGGATGGGAAAAATATTAGGATTATGCCTAAAAGGAGATTTATAATTCCATCAATTGTTAAAAGA
>JALLOG010000531.1 GCA_027717645.1 Desulfobacterota bacterium AH_259_B03_O07 | reverse complement strand
CAGTAGTGAGAGGAGGGAGTTTGGGATATTTAGATTTGAGGAACTCATAGGCGGCCTTTGCGGAATCCGGTCGTGTACCCATATCGATTGATATCAGTTCCTTGCCGTCTTTTGAAACAATAAAGTAATACTCTGTAAATTCAAAACCGGTAAGACCAAAAACCTTACCAGGAATGATTTCTCTCAGTTGTCGAGGATGGAATGTGTGACCCTTTTGAGCATTCACGGCAAGGAATGTCATCAACATTATAGGTTTATCGAAGTTCTCATAACCACTTAAAGCAAGATACTTTTGAGCTTCCTCATTATTCTTATCCTGGTTATACAAATTTGCCAATTGATAGTAAACCTCACGTAAAAAACCCCGCTGAGGCTCCTTATCTCGATTTT
>JALLOG010000530.1 GCA_027717645.1 Desulfobacterota bacterium AH_259_B03_O07 | reverse complement strand
AATTATGATCCATTCAGACAATCTGACTTCTAAATTATAACCCAGCTTCTCAAAATCGGTACAGAAATCATTCACCTGAATCATTCACCTGCGACAAACAAATCAAACATTAAATCATCAAGAGAAAAGCTCCGACACCCTCTCAGGATGCGTTCTCTTTATAGAACCTCTGGTTTGGTTTCTTAAACCGTGTTTTCCAAGCTCTCATACTCACAGGAAACACCAGAGATGGTTGTCTCTTAATTGTTAGATCATCCTTTCTCTATTGCTCATTATCCCCACCCTCTAGTCCATATTCAATCTAGTCCATATTCAATCATTTTCTCTTCTAATATTATAAGAAGGTCCTTAGCTTGAGCAGCTGGTAATCCTTCTACATCAACACATCCGC
>JALLOG010000052.1 GCA_027717645.1 Desulfobacterota bacterium AH_259_B03_O07 | reverse complement strand
GTTTCTTTGTATCAAGACAAAGAAAATAAAATATTAAACGATGGATCCCCGATTAGAACATTCGAGGATGACGGATGAGTAAATTTCGAGAAAATTTATTATTTTTTTGGATTCTGTCCTCGAAATAAGTGACATATACAATTGCGAGAAACCCTGAGCGAAGTCGAAGGGGACGAAGCAATCTCCATGAGATCGCTTCACATTTGTTCGCGATGACAAATTCATCTGATTTTTAGCTAAATTTTTGGGCAGCCTTGATTTTTGTTTCTCGTTTCATGCTGAGTTTATCGAAGTATGTATCAAGACAAAGAAAGAAATAGACATTCATGGTCCTCTACCATAGACATTAAATCAATCTTATTGGCAGCGCGATTGCTGCTAGTGTAAAATTACTCGGCAATCAAAAATTTAAGGAGCAAAAAATAATTTACTCACTAGGAGAAAAAAAGGTTGAAATAAGGGCAGATAATTATTTTATTGCAGATAATGCTACGGTTATCGGGTCGGTAATTATTAATAATAACGTGAGCATATGGTTTAATGCCGTTATTAGGGGTGACAATGAACCTATAGAAATAGGTGAAAATACCAATATTCAGGATGGTGCAGTTGTACATACAGACGAAGGGATACCAATGTATATTGGTAGGGGTGTTACAGTAGGCCACTTAGCAATGCTACACGGCTGCAATATCGGTGGCAACAGTTTGATTGGTATAAATGCAGTGATTCTAAACAATGCTAAAATTGGGAAAAACTGTGTCATAGGAGCAAACAGCCTGATTACAGAAGGTAAAGAAATTCCAGATGGTTCACTTGTATTAGGTTCACCCGGCAGGGTCGCACGAAAAATTACAGATGACGATATAAGAAACTTAAAGTCGTCTGCAGAGCACTATGTGCAAAATTTTAAACGTTATAAAAACAAACTAAGTCCTATTGGATAGTAAAAAAGAAAGTTGAGCGGCAATGTAATCAAATTGCTTGAATTTTGCAAGATCAAGCCTAGTTAGCTGAAGCAAAAATTTCTAACTCTTTTACCAATTCATCAACTAGTTGGTGTTCTTTGAAAGACCTAACCAGCTTGCCTTCCTTATATAGCATACCCTTCCCTCTTCCACCAGCTATACCGATGTCGGCCTCAGAAGCTTCTCCAGGACCATTTACCACACATCCTAAGATTGCCACCTTAACCGGCCTGGGAAGTTCAATACCACTCAACCTAGATTCTGCTTCCTTAACTAATTTCATGAGATCAATTTCTAGTCTTCCACAACCAGGACAAGAGATTATCTCAATACCGTTTTTCCTCAAACCTAATGATCTGAGTATATCAATCCCCACATTTATCTCCTCAACAGAATCTCCTGTCAGCGATACTCTTATAGTATCCCCTATCCCTTCAGCGATAAGTGTCCCGATCCCTACAGAGGATTTAATTGTCCCCATCTTTATAGTTCCAGCTTCTGTTACACCGAGATGAAGAGGATATTCAGTCTGCTCTGAGATAATCCTATATGACTCAATCATTTTGATCACATCTGTAGATTTTACCGAGATCTTGATGTCCCTAAAATCTAAGTCTTCTAGAATTTGAACATGTCTGAGCGCACTTTCTGCAAGTGCTTCAGCAGTTGGTGATCCATGCTTTTTTAAAATATCCTTTTCCAAAGATCCAGAATTCACTCCGATTCTTATTGGGATACACCTCTCCTTAACGGCATCTACAACTGATTTGATTCTTTGTTTAGAACCGATATTGCCAGGATTTATCCTCATGCCGTCCACTCCCTGCCCGATTGCTTCAAGAGCAAGACGGTAATCAAAATGAATATCAGAAACAATTGGAATGTTTACATGGCTTTTTATCTTCCCTAGAGCCTTCGCTGCTTCCATATCCGGTACAGCAAGTCTTATTATGTCACAGCCAACAGCTTCTAGTCTGGTTATCTCTTCTACTGTGGAAGGAATATCCCTCGTATCGGTCTTGGTCATCGATTGGACGGTTATAGGAGAACCTCCCCCAATCTTTACGTTACCTATGGAGATTTGCCTCGTTTCTCTTCGCATTATTTGCAAGAAGATTATTGAATTAAGCAAAAACTGTCAAGAATTCTAACTAGTTAATTATAAAGCAGGAATCCCGTAATAATTAAAGTGTATGCAATAATGCTGAATGAGGGTATGCATAAGGTTTAGTATTTAGCGGACTTTAGTCCACCAAAAACTTCTTTAAGTAAGAATGGAAACCTAAAGGTTTTCCGCTACAATTTAAATTTCTTTTTCCTACTTAAAGATAAAAAATGATTCATTGGATATAATAATAGTAAATAGGTAACATAATATGTAACTGTGCTTTAACTGGCTTAAAAATAAAGTTTTTATTGGGAGGAATTATCATGGCTATGAAAAAAATCATCAATATTAAACCGGACGATAATCCCACAGAACCAGAAGATAAGCAGGTAACCTTTAAAAAATTTGAAAAAACCACGGAGACCGATGAACCAATTACAGAAGAAAAGGTAATGGAAGCATTAAAAACCGTTTATGATCCGGAACTTCCTGTAAACATTGTGGATTTGGGTCTTATCTACGATGTTGGCATTTCTGGAAAGAACGTAAAAATCACAATGACCCTAACCACACAAGGATGTGGTATGGGAGCGATGATTGCAAAACAAGCTGAGATGGCAGTTACACCCATAGGAGCCAAGAATGTTTTTGTAGACATAGTTTGGGATCCGCCATGGAATCCTGACATGGTGAGTGATGAAGCAAAACAGAAACTAGGAATGGGTTAAGGAGGACATTTCAAATCTAATGGAATTAAGCCCAGAAGGCATAAAAAATATTTTAAGAAACGTTAAATACCCAGGTTTTACGAGAGACATTGTCTCATTCGGTTTAGTTAAAGAGTTAGAGGTAAATGGTTCAAAAGTAAATGTCGGAATTCTACTCCCCAAACCTGATGACAAATTAGAAACACAAATCAGAGAATCCATTACTAAGACACTTCTTGAATCACCCGGGATATCTGAGGTAAACATAAAAGTAGATACAAGAGCACAACAGACGCCACAGGGTCAGGCAAAGGGACAAGAAAAATCGAAGCTTCCAGATATTAAATACTATATAGCTGTA
Source organism: Desulfobacterota bacterium AH_259_B03_O07 (assembly GCA_027717645.1). Classification (GTDB taxonomy): domain Bacteria; phylum Desulfobacterota_D; class UBA1144; order Nemesobacterales; family CSP1-2; genus JALLOG01. The sequence goes on along the minus strand of JALLOG010000052.1, from coordinate 17,344 downwards.
GCTAGTGGCAAGGGCGGTGTTGGTAAGTCCACTGTGGCTGTTAACCTTGCAATTGCTATTACTAAAACCAGAAAAAACGTCGGGCTCATGGATGCCGATATATGGGGTCCGAGCACCCCTACAATGATGGGCATAAATGAAAAGCCAATTACAACACCAGAGCAGAAAATCATTCCGCTTGACAAGTACGGATTAAAACTAATGTCCATAGGATTTCTAATTGACGAGGATGAGACAGTAATCTGGAGAGGCCCTATGGTTCATGGAGCAGTAAAACAATTTGTTGAAGAAGTGGAGTGGAGAGGAACAGATTATTTAATAATTGATTTGCCACCAGGTACTGGTGATGCCCAGTTATCATTAGCCCAAACTGTACCATTAAGTGGTGGAGTAATCGTTACCACACCTCAAGATGTAGCCCTTATAGACGTAAGACGTGGTATACAAATGTTTAGAAAGTTAAACGTTCCTGTTTTAGGTGTAGTGGAAAACATGAGCTACCTAAAATTGCCTGGGAGTGATCAAATTATTGACATATTCGGTCGAGGTGGTGGTAAAAGAATGGCTGAAAAATTTGATGTGCCATTTTTGGGTGAAATTCCTATTGATCCAGAAATCCGAAAAGGTGGAGATGAGGGAAATCCAATAATTGAATCACATCCCGATAGTCCCGCTTCACAATCATTCTTAGAAATTGCCGAGAGGGTTTTGCAACAGATTGAAAAACCTCATTAGACTTACGACCAAAGCTGTTTAAGTCCTGTAAATTCCCTAATTATTTTCCGAAAAAACCTGCTTGAATCATGAAAAGGAAACGATTATTTTATAATTGTTAATTGTTATGTAAGGAAGTGTCAAAAGATGGCTAGACTAATAGAAGTTATTGATGATCTTTCTAGGCTTAGTAAAGTTGGTGTTCATGTTGACGTTAAAGACAACACACTTATAATTAAGGACACAATTTGGGAAGTAATAATTCCGAAAATAGCTGCGACCAAACCTATAAAATAAGAGTCGATTTTTATTAATACAATTAAAACTAAACTGATTTTATAACATTGTAATTTCCTTTATTAAAATGGCACAAAAAGATTACTATAATATCTTACGCATTTCCAAAAACGCTACCAAAGAAGATATAAAAAAAGCATATCGAAAGTTAGCCAGGCAATATCATCCCGATCTAAATCCAGGGAATAAAAAAGCAGAGCAAAAATTCAAGGAAATTCAGGAAGCAAACGAAGTTCTGTCCGACGATGAAAAGAGAAAAACATATGACTTGTACGGAACTGCAGAATTTCAACCGGGAACAGGTAGAACAACGTGGAGATGGCAAGAGAGTACACCAGGCGGCTTTGAATTCAACGTCGGAGATATTGGCGGCTTTGAGGATTTATTCGGCGGGATTTTTAGTTCGAGAGGAAGCAGGCGGAGAGGTCCAAACAAAGGCAGAGACGTAGAATACCAAGTCACTATTGATTTTGACTCAGCTATAAAGGGGAGCATTAGAGATATTACCATCAGCAAACAATCAAAAAATGGAAAGGTTACTACAGAAACCTTGTCCGTGAAAATTCCATCTGGGGTCGATGATGGATCCAGAATCAGAGTCAAGGGAAAAGGAGAACAGGGAATAAGATCCAGTGGTGATCTCTATCTTAGGGTGAAGGTAAAACCTCATCCGATTTTTACAAGGAAAAAGGACGATATATATTTTGAACTTCCGATAACCGTTTATGAAGCCGCACTTGGAGCTAAGATCAACGTCCCGACTGTAGATGGCACAGCTACGGTAACAATCCCTCCGGGTATACAAAATGGATCCAAACTAAGGCTTAAGGGCAAGGGAGTTCATAACATAAAAACCAAGAAGCGCGGTGATCAATATGTTATAGCAAAAATCGCTATGCCTGATGTAATAAATGGAGGTTCTAAAATAAAGTTTGAAGAATTGAGCAAAATAAATCCATACAATCCTAGAACGGATATAGAAAAATATATGAAATGAAGCTGTATTCATATAGATCGATAATAGAAATTGTGGGTATTACTCCTACATGAATTAAAAGGCTTGAAGAAGCAGAGGTTCGTTCTCCAACGGCCGAAAATAATGAAATATATTATTCGGAGCGTGATTTGAGAAAACTTTTCCTGGCAAAGGACCTGAAAGAAATGGGAGTCAACCTCCCTGGAATCGAGGTAATACTCGAGATCAGTGATCGAATGTTTAAAATGGGAAAAGAAACAGATGATGTTATATATAAGCTTTTCAAGTATTTTGATAAAACTTTAGGTGAATGAAATATATTTGGGAGGAAAAGTACGTATGAGCGAAGAATCAAAAAAGGATTCGATGGGAAGCGATTCATTGAAGATGAATTTTTCAAACTTCGTTCTTTCCCTAAATGCTTCAGCACTAATACACTTAGGTGATATACCAGATCCTCATTCAAAGGAAAGAACGGTTGATTTGGCCGCAGCAAAGCATACAATTGAAATACTAGAGATAATCAAGACAAAAACCGAAGGAAACCTCGACGACGAAGAACAAAAACTTTTAGATGATGTTCTTTATAACCTAAGAATGAAATATGTTAAAGATATAGATACGCAAAAATCATGACTAGTGGAGGCAAGATTATTATTGCTTATATTTACCTTCTTTCAGTAAACATTTCATCAATTCAGTATCTCTCAGATTTACTTCTAGAACGTCGTAATTAAATATGTTTTTAAACACTAGCAAAAATTCAGAACCAACTTTATAATTAATGGAATCGTGCTGTTCTTATCATTTATCTATATTGATTTACAGTTTCTTACACATTCTTTATAATACTAAAATTAGTCATAACTAATGTCCTATATCAGAATATCGCTTCTTTAATTATGCACATTTCATCAATAGTAAAACGTTATAACAAAAAAAGGATTATGGTAGTTGGAGATATTATGTTGGATAGATATATATTCGGTACCGTATCTAAAATATCTCCAGAAGCACCGGTACCTATTCTGAAAAGCACGGAAGAAGAAATTTCTCTCGGGGGAGCAGCAAACGTTGCCGCTAATCTTAAAAGTCTGGGTGCCTCTGTAGATATCTTTGGGGTAATTGGTAATGACTCCGAAGGAAAAAGAGTATCAGACCTACTTAAGCGATCCAGCATAAAGCCCAAAGGACTGGTTGTTGATTCTAGCAGAGCTACAACTACTAAAACAAGACTTGTTACAAGAAATCAGCAAGTTGCAAGAATCGATAAGGAAAAAGAAGATTTCATTTCTAATAAAATACAAAAGATGGTTCTATCTACTATAAATAGACATTTCGATAAACATTTCCCGGATGGAATAATAATTTCAGATTATAAAAAAGGTTGTATTAGTAAAGATTTATGTGAAAAGATAATCCAACTAGCTAGGGAACATAAAATTTTCTTAGTAGTAGACCCGAAGGGAGATGATTTTACTAAATACAAGGGGGCAAGTGTTATTACTCCAAATAAGGTGGAAGCTGAATCAGTATGTGGATTCCCAATCGATGATGAAAAAACCCTTAAAAAAGCATTTGAAAAACTTGTTAAGATTACAAGATGCGAAGGTGTTCTAATTACGAGAGGCAAAGACGGTATTAGTTACTATAAAAAAGGTGGAAAGATACATACTAAACATTCCGATGCAAGAGAAATTTTTGATGTTACAGGCGCAGGCGACACTGTAGTTAGCGTCTTTATGCTTTCATACCTAGCGTCCGGATCCTGGGACGACTCGGTCCAAATAGCAAATAAAGCAGCAGGAATCGTTGTGAGCAAACTCGGCACCTCAAAGGTTTCTCCAAGAGAATTAATTGAAAACTTTAATAACAATACCGATAACACCAGTCAAAAGGTAGTTTCACGCCAAGAATTATCAAGAACCATAAAGGTTCTGAGAAACAATGGGAAAAAAATAGCCTTCACAAACGGTTGTTTTGACCTATTCCACAGTGGACACCTTAAGCTTTTAAGAGAAGCCAAGAGTTTCGGGGACATCTTAATAGTAGGTATCAACAGTGATATTTCGGCAAGAAGGTTGAAAGGAAAACAAAGGCCTTTTATCTCAGAGTATGATAGAGCAAAAATTCTCTCAGCATTAGACTGTGTAGATTTCGTAGTTATTTTCAATGAAGATACCCCTCTTAAATTAATTAAAGCACTAAAACCGAGTGTAATGATAAAAGGAGATGACTATATGCCTCAGGCGGTGGTTGGAAGAGATTTTGTGGAAAGTTATGGAGGTAAAGTCCAACTTGTCAAATTAGTTGATGGTATATCAACGACGAAATTAGTAAACAAAATAAGAAGTGAAAAATAAACGAAGAGGTCTATCGGGTCTCACTATTGACGCTAACGGATCCCCTACAATAGAACAGACCCGCAACTCTCCCTAATAACCCTTCATTAACAAACGCGTAAAAAAACGCTACGGGTGTTCAACTACTATTGAACTCACGTAGCTATCGTAATCCCCTACACCAATAGATAGCCAATTTTATCTATTAAGAGAGTATTGAAACTTGAAACTCTACTTCCTTGACTTCTTCCTCGCAGCTGTTCTCTTTGTGGCTGTTTTTCTTTTCGCAGTCGTTTTTCTTTTTGCGGTGGCGGTTTTCCTTGCAGTTGTTTTCCTTGCAGTTGTTTTCCTTGCAGTTGTTTTCCTTGCAGTTGTTTTCTTCGCTGCTGTTTTCCTTGCAGTTGTTTTCCTTGCAGTTGTTTTCCTTGCTGCAGCCGTTTTTCTTTTCGGAGTAGCTTTTTTTCTCTTTACAGTTGCTACTCTTTTTTTAACAGCAGCTGCTTTTGTCTTTGCAGGAGCTTTTTTTCCTTTAACACTTTTAGATCTAGACTTTTTCATTGTTGCTGTTTTCCTCCTTTCTCAAGCTTATTTATTTTTTTCTATAGAGACCTAAGTCCAGAATTAATTGAGTTTTCATCTTTTTTAATTGTGATGTTAAGAATCTTAGTAGCTTTTTGCAGGTTATTATCCAGTGAGGTTTTTATATTATTTAGCTGCTTCTCGATCTGTTCCTCAAAACCCTTTATTAACTTAGGTCCACCAAGCAAGTCCTCAAATCCGTTTACCCTTTGTATCAGGGCGCTCTTTTTCCATACGCTATCCTCCCTTAAGATTTTATATGTTAATTACATAATGAACTAACATAACTACTTGCATCTAATCCATACTCGCTACTACTTGAAATCTCAACGACTCTTTTAAAAGATTGACAAGCTTCCCCAGTCATTCCCAATTTTAAATAAGCAATGCCCAAGTTATAGATTGCTTCGTCATACAATTCATATCCAAAAACAGCTTTCTTAAATTCCTCAGCGGCTAATTGATACTCGCCTTCTGCCAAATAAAGTTTGCCAAGTTCATTGTGAGTGTAAACAAAAGCTGGATTTATTTCAAGAGCCTTCTCATAATACTCCTTTGCCCTATCTAAGTCACCTTTTTTAAAATAAGCTACACCGAGGGTCGTAAAGGCTTTATCTCTAGATCTATAAAGTATATCTGACGATGCCAAAGAGCACTGTTCAATGGCCTGATCCAATCTATCAGTTTTTAGATAAATGACACATAAATTGTAACCTGCTTCAGAATAATCGGATTTTAATTTTAGAGACCTTTTAAAATACCTTTCAGCTTCACTGTAATCCTTTAATCCAAAAAATATTAGACCTTTGATAAGAGGGATTTCGGGATCTTTTCTATCCAATTTTTCAGCTGCTTCTATATCTTCCAAAGCCTGTGGGAAATTCCTTCTATAGATTGAAGCTACCGCCAGAGACTTTTGATCCGTAACACGTTTATCCTGTTTAGTCTCAACAGGACTCTTTGCAGTACATGAAATTAGTAACAAAATAACTAAAGTTGAAATGATTGATTTCATATCAATCCAGATTGGAAAGTTTTAGAAAAGCGCCAAATCTAGTATCTATTTCCTCTTTTTGCAATGAAAATATTCTATTTACACTAAAATCTTCAACCGTAAATGAGGCAATTACACTCCCATAAATAACACCGCGTTTAAAGCTTTCCGGACTAGTAAGACTATTTCCTGAAATGTAACCCATAAAACCTCCTGCAAAAGTATCACCTGCACCAGTTGGGTCGACAACCTCTTCAAGAGGATAACTTGGAGCCCAAAAGATTCCTTCCTTTGAAAATAACAACGCTCCATATTCTCCCCTTTTAACAATTAGAACTTCAGGGCCCATATCCAATACTATTCTAGCAGCTTTTGTAATTCTCGACTCTTTAGCCAATTCTCTAGCTTCGGAATCATTTACAATCAAAATATTTACCTTCTGCAAAACTTCCTTGAGTTCTTTAGGCTTATTTTCTATCCAATAGTTCATGGTATCCAAAGCCACGAGTGTTGGCGATCTCACTTGCGTTAAAACATTTAATTGGAGCTCGGGATCAATATTTGCCAAAAACACATAATCCTCGTCTCTGTAGTCCTCAGGAATCTCTGGATCAAATTTTTCAAAAACATTGAGATATGTGCCTAATGTTTGTGGGTCTCCAAGGTCGTAACCATACTTTCCATGCCACCTAAAAGTCTTGCCTGACGACTTCTTCACCCCCTTTAATTCGATTTCCTTTGATTTAAACATCTCTAAATAATCATCTGGGAAATCCTCACCAATTACTGCTACAATTTTAACATCGGTAAAAAAATTCGCCGCAATAGAAAAATAAGATGCCGAACCACCTAGGATCTCTTCATTCTTTCCAAAGGGTGTCTCAACATTATCCAGTGCTATTGAGCCAACAACCAGAACACTCATTCTATATACCCCTTAATCAATGGACCGAGCCTTTCCTTTACCTCTTCGTTAATTGAATCCCTAGATGTGATAATCGCATCTTGAAGAGCATTAGTACAATTGCAATTTCTTTCCTCTGTTAATGTGTTGTTAACTTCTTTCAAAATCTTCTTTGCAAGTTCTAAATTTTTTTCAAGTGTTTGAATTATATCTTCAACAGATACGGCCTCATGATGATCATGCCAACAGTCGTAGTCACTACACAGTGCTAACGTCGCATAACAGATCTCAGCCTCTCGGGCTAGCTTGGCTTCAGGCATGTTTGTCATTCCTATTACATCAACTCCCCACTTTCTATAAATATGGCTCTCAGCCCTAGACGAAAATTGTGGTCCTTCGATGCATATGTATACACCGCCCTTGTGAACTTCGGCACCCATATTTATTGAAGCTTCATATAATGCTTCAGAAAGTATCGGACAAACAGGGTCTGCCATTGAAACGTGCGCAACTATACCATCCCCAAAAAAGGTTGATATTCTGTTTTTTGTGTGATCGAAATACTGCATAGGAATTACTATATGCCCGGGAGCAATCTCCTCTCGCATACTACCCACAGCGCTTACGGAGATAATATACGAAACTCCTAACTGTTTTAAAGCATATATATTGGCCCGGTAGTTGATCTCGGAAGGAAGGATTCGATGACCACGACCATGCCTAGGAAGAAAAATCATCTTCGTGTCACCCAGTCTCCCCGTCATTAGTTTATCAGATGGATCCCCCCAGGGTGTTTCAACTTTCTTGCTTTCAACATCTTCCAGCCCCTCTAGTTCATAAAGACCACTGCCCCCGATTACACCTATAGTCCTCATCTGCACCTCTTAAGAAAACTTAAGTTTAAATTAACACTGTCTTAAACCCAGGTCAATATAAAACACTTTCTCAAACTTCGTTTGAAAAATAATTTTAGACGTAATGAATGTAGCTATTCATCCGTTCCACTAATGAGTTCATAATTTCATTAGCTTATAACCAGTAATTAGCAGTAATTGTCAGGAGGATTCAAGGATCTAAAAGGAGGTTAAGGGAAAATCTCATATTACTAAATCTATTGATTGCAAAATTATCCCAAAATACACAGGTACCGATAAGTATAAATTTACCGTTTCCGACGCAAGACTGTGCAGCTAGAATCGTTTTCTTTCTAGACCCTGCAATTAACGATCTTTCAGTTAACACAAATTCAGCTGCTGATATTCCATTTATATTAATTGAGGCGCTGCAAGGTAATAGAACTTTATTAATTTTAGAATCATAGGATAAGATTTTAGAGGTCACGATCAAAAGGTCGTCTCCTTTTAAATTATGTAATCTATCCCTAACCCTATCTTTCTTCAAAGAAAGACCGAAATGTGTAGATAGTGAGTTAACATTATCAGCAACCATATCTTCATTATCATAATAACCACATGCTATTACTCTGTTGCCTCTCTCGAGATACTTATTTACGAGTTTCGTGTCGCTTTTCGTAAACAGTTTTTCTGGATAGTTAATAACTAAGACATCGTATTTAAAAACCTCTTTAAAAAGCCTAACTTCACTAACTAATGCGCCTTCATCCAGCAGTCTGGATTTCAAAATCGAAAAGTAATAATGATCCTTAATCGTGAACTCTTGGTGAGAGATATCCCAACCAATTTTTATCTTTTTTTGTTTCATATTATTAAAAAATTCGAATAAATCAATTATAGTTTGGTTTTTATTGGCCAGCAAGCCTTGGGGTTAAAGGATTCATTTCTTTTTAGCCAAGATAGCTTGTAGGTGGCTGGTATCGCTCGCAATAAATCCCAAATATGTAGAAGCAGCCTCCAGCTGCGAAAGTGATTTCGCGCCAAGATGGCTCTCCTCAAGAGATTCGAGATCATGAAATCGGAAGCTTTTTTATGTCATTTTCCCCTAAAAATAGAAACGTGTGGAATTTCCCTAAAATTTAGAGTTTCAGAAATGATTCTAACATTGAATGTTTTGAGGACAAGAATTTGATCAATCTGTCAAACTTATTAATTGAATTAACGTCCTAATACCAATATAATTCTTTGTTGATTTCCAAACGGCAAATAAAATTTATCAAATTTTAGGAGTCTCAAACCTTGAGGATTTTTATAACTTACCTGACTCCATTCTTCCAAGCCCTTTTTCCCTCGCATAAGTATTATCTTCCCCTCTTCCATTAAATAAGGGAAGCTTATTTCGATCAGATAATCAATCTTTCCTACAGCCCTTGTCACAACAAAGTCAAAGTACCTTTTTTGAACTCCATTATCTGGCGACTCAGCTCTACCACAAATGACATTAATCTGTTCGAGCTTCAATTTTCTGATAGTATCCGATAAAAAATATACCCTTTTTTGCACTGAATCGATAAGGGTCATCTCGATTGACGGTCTGACAATTTTTAATGGTATGCCAGGAAAGCCTGCTCCACTTCCGATATCAAGCAACTTGGAGCCATCATTGATAAATTGAACAATTGAAAGCGAATCCACGAAATGCGAAATTACGATTTCGCTATTTTCACTAATGGATGTAAGGCTTATCTTTTTATTCCATAGCTGAAGGTTTCTCAAGTAGACAAGAAATAGATCCAACTGCTCTGAAGAAAGTGCAACATTTAATTGCTTTGCACCTTTAATTAGAAGCTCCTTTGTATTCACATCAAAGCCCTGATTGAAATTGGGTGATTTACGATGATGTTGGGCCTACCTTTATACATTTTTACCTTACCTATGACTTCCACAGGTTTACCAATGTAGTAATCTTCTGGTCTTATGTTAAAAAAATGAAAATTGTCCCAACTCTCCGGAAATAAAACAATATCAATTTCATCCTCCATCTGTAACACTATTACTTTATCTGATTTTCTAAACTTTGTTATTTTACCCCTCACAACAACTCTTTGATCAATGTGCCTAGTAGCACTAGAGGGCCTAATAAGAAAACTGCTATTACCCCTCGGTGGCTGAAGAGAGTAGAGATCACTCCATATTCCCCTCCTTTCGCGCTTTGCTTCTTCTTGGGCTTTTATTATTTTTTCAGCGTATTTATCATTAGGTTGTATGATAAAAGCCTTAGCAAATCCTCTTCTAACCAACTCTTCATTGACAAAAACTCCGTCAACGAAAACATAGGCGAGTGTCCTGCCATATGGATCATATCTTTCATTATCAAACTCAAGCCTGATTTTCTTCCCTCCTACAAGATTTCTATTTAAGTTTTTAGCTTCCTCTGAAAAAGGTTCACCAGGCGAGTCATATCTTAAAACTTCAGGTGCATTTATACCCAAATATCTTACGTTCGTACTTTGAATATCTTTAAGAATGATACTATCACCATCGATCACCGCCTTTACAGTGTATTCATCATGTCCACTTAAATCGGTTATAAAATAAAACGAAATAACAAGAAGTAAAAAGATTATAAGTGAATAGGGACCTTTGATGATTTTTTTCGTCACATTTCCCAAACACATCAGCATCTAGATTGAAGATAAGTATTATAGCCAAGCAAATCCAGGAATCGTTTATATACTTATACAAATTAAGTTTACATCCAAAAAGTAATCCTCAAACCCCAGACTACTGAAAGGTTGAAAACAAATGAAGAATGACAACTTATCTCTTCAAATTAATTTTTACCGATAGGAGGGAGGCCTCGACTCTTATTAAGAAGAACTTTTAGCATTTGCTAAAAACGAAAATTCAGAGGAAAAATATTGATACTTTAAAACATCATATCTTAAACCTGAGTATCGCTCCGATACCATCAATCATCTTCTTGGCTTTTTCGTCAACAATTATTTGTATTTCCGCTCTCTGTCCCAACGCTTCTTCGATTGCTTCGTCTACGACATCCAAAACTGGTATGGGTTTTATACCCTCTGGACATTTACTTTCTTTATTTTCCAGAACCAAAAAACCGGTCTCAGGACATTTATATCCTTTATGACTGAAACCTTCGGAAATCAAAAGTAACCTTGCCTGCCCCCTAATTAGCGCATTTAATGATGGTTGAAGTCCATTCAATGCAAGTCTAGAACCTAGCTTCTCTTCAAATTCTTCGACTATTTTCTCTTCATTTTGTAATCTCATTTTCTCTAGAAGATCGAATGCTTCCTCAACCAGTTCATCTGGTTTAATCGCATCTATGTCAACATGGATTGTCCCAAGAATCCTTTTATAAAGATATGTGTGTAGATGATTTGAAAAATCTGTTCTTAATTGATCGGCACCCCCAATAATCAACCAATCAAATTTATTTTCTTGGTAATAATTAAATAATTTTTCGGAAACATTTTTAAAATGCTGATGCATCTCATTCTCTATCATCCTTTGAAATCCGTATTCACCATAACCTTGGGCGACTTTTCCTCCACCCACAGCAGGCGACACTCTCTGCTTAAATTTGCCTTCTTGGGCCTGGAACTTTGTCGTTCGCACATATTTCGGATAAAAGTAACCCAATATTTCCTCTGCTCTGTCTAAACTAATCCTAAATAGCTTAGCTTTTTTTCTGTCAATGAGGACAACTGCCATATCACCAAATTCATCATTTATTCTAAAGAGTTGTCTTGCTAGGGGAGACCAATTAACAATTAATCGGTTTCGGTAAACCAAAGGGACTTTAAAAACATCCCAAAATCCAGCCCCAGTAGATGAAAAAATAGCCAATCCTCTGCAAGCCGTGATATTACTCATATTATCAACATAATCCATCATCATATTAAAATCAGACTCTATAGATTCAAGTGCTTCCTTTTTAAATTCTGTCCTAGGAAGATTGTCCCTCCGTTCTTTGATCAGGTTTTTTAATGTTATTCTGTATTTAAAGTTTTGTCTCTCATCCGGTCCTAATTTTAGATAGAGAGAAGTGATGGGATGCCTTTTGTTCTTAAATTTTAAGAGTCTACCAATTTGATCTCCGAAGTTCATTAATTCTCCTGTATTCTAGGAATAGCCCAGAAATTTTCGATTATTAATTATATCTAAGTCACTAATTTATTAAACACTACAAATCTCCTATCTGACCTTACAACAATAAAACCTTCGTATCAGTCAAGTTCCTTGAATTGTATTGAGAACAATATCCTATCAGAACTCTATTTGTCCCAAGAATATCTATTGAGCATTTACAGTAATACGCACCTTATAAATGCAATTAGTATTTTATTCGTAAGTAATTCAAACAATTACTTTTCTTCCAAATGTTAAAAAACCTGTATGACTCACCATCCTTTCATAAGGTCTCGTCTTACCGGTACGAACAAGATAATTACGAACCAAAACCTCAATGGTCTCAAGAAACACAAAATTCTCCTTTTTTAAACTAGATACTGTTTTTTCAACCTGATTAAACGTCGGTGATATGCTGGCGATTCTTCCACCCCCTCTCATGGATCTAGCCGCAGATGGAACGCCCTCCCAGGGTGCAGGAAGATCCAGAATAACAACATCCACATCTTTCTCATCAAAACCCTCTGTCACGTCCCTGAGCTTGAACTCAACAACTGCACCAAGACCAGCCTCCCCTACATTCCTCTCAGCATTAACTAAGAATTCCTCTCTTCTATCATACGAATAAACCCTTCCATTCGGAAAAACTGCACTTGCCATCGCTATTGTCAATGCACCAGAGCCAATTCCACACTCAATGACCTGAGATCCAGAATGAATTCCGGTTTTTAATAAAATCATAGCTGCATCCTTGGGGTAGATGATCTGGGTCAGCCTCTTCACTTTCATCATTCTATCTTCGAGGGTTGGCTCTAGAAGGAAAAATGGCTTCCCCAACTGAGTGGAAATAACATCGCCATAACTCTTTCCAATAGCTTCTTTCAAGGAAAGGTTCCCCATATGTGTATTAAAATTCCTTTCCTCATTAATAATTACGAGGAATGTCTTTTCATCCGCTGATAGTAAGAGCACATAATCTCCCGATTTAATCTTCATGATATCCGCAAGATTAATTAAAAATATAACTCTTATCAAGAAACATTTTTACTTTCAAAAAAACTAAAAAGATGCGAAAACGATTAGTGGTTAAATTAACCGCAAACTTTGAAGTGAATATAGATTTAGACGGTTTAGTGAAAATAAGAGTAGTAAATGTTCGACTTTTTGACAAAGGATATTGTCGTGATATATTTTCAATTTTATCCGTGAGCCGTTAGCTCAGCTTGGTAGAGCAACTGCCTTTTAAGCAGTGGGTCGCAGGTTCGAATCCTGCACGGCTCAGTTTCTCGTCCCCGTCGTCTAGCCTGGCCTAGGACATCGCCCTTTCAAGGCGGTAACAGGGGTTCAAATCCCCTCGGGGACGCTTATAATTTTTCGAACAATTACAGTTTCTTACGCTATGGTTGACAAATGGTTTGAATTTTTGTGACTCTCGGAGGTGTCCGAGGAGGTGTCTATGGTCGTGTCCAAATCAAGGGATTTTATGTGATTTCCAAGTTTAGATATTGCTTGTTTTTTAAATTCCTCTTTAGTATGGCTATAGCGTTTTAGCATCCTTATATCCTTGTGTCCAGTTAGCTCCATAACCGTAATCATATCTTCTTTGAAACGTGTTACCAAGTTGCTTGCAAATGTATGTCTCAAGGTATGTATCGTAGATTTAACCCCTGCCTTTTTAATAGCTCGCCAAAAATCTCTATACAATGTCGTGAGAGATCTATCCTTATAGTACTGAAAGACATATTCACCATCATTGATGTCCTCAAGTTCAATTAGTTTTTCTTTAAGCAAGTCCATTTCGTTAATCGGTATAGCTCTTGCTTCGTTATTTTTGGTTTCTTTCACATAAATATATCCATTGATAAAATCGACACTTTCCCATTTAAGATTTAGTAGCTCTCCCCTTCTCAATCCTGTCGAATAAGCACAAAGTAAAAATGGTTTCAAATTTTCAGAAGCTAATTTATACATATTTTCAAACTCTTGATCTTCTAATGTATGATAAGGAACTTTTGGAACTTCCATAAATTTAACACCCTTCACAGGGTTTGAGTTAACCAGTTCCCATTGAAAACCTAAATTAAACATTCTTTTTAATACTGTCAGTTCCCTATTAATAGTCCCTGGTTTTCTTCCTAGTGCTTTACGCTCCTTTTTATATCTTTCTACATCCCAAGAATTAATCTGCGTAACAAGTTTTCCTGCAAATTCTTTTAATAAGACCTTTGCTACTTGTTCATCTCTCCAATATGCCTTATGATTCGTCTTTGCCCAGTCTAAATAATGTTCACAGAGTTTGTCAAACAATACGGGTTTCTTTTTAGGCTTTATATTGTATTTCCCTAAGACTATTTCACTTACTATAACTTTATGTATCTTCTCAGCTTCAGTCCTCGTTAATTTATCAATATGCCCTATAGATTTTCTTTTCCTTTGTCCATCAACATAGTGATCCGAGTACCAACGATTACCTTTTATAAACACGGCCATAATTATTTCCTCCGTTTTTTTATTTTTGTTTCTGGTAATAATGGTCCTTTTATTTTGTAGCCTTCTCGTTTCATTACTTCATGAATCCATCCTCTTATTATTTCTGAAACTGTTAACATGTTATCTTCGGCATAGTTATTGATAAAGGCTAACTCAACAGGATGGAGCCATACACTGAATAACTTTGTTCTAACTCTTTTAGTTCTCATGTTAGTATAATATACTAACAATATTTAATATGTCAAGGGCCAAATTTGAATTTTGAATGTACTATCTTTAAAAATCACCACTTATATTTAGTGCTAAAATTATTAATAGGTTCGTCTAATCTTGAAGTCATCAATAAGTCACCTTAAAAATAATTTAAGTGATTAAATATAATGGGAATATTTAAATGAAAATTTTAAGTCAATTGATAAAGTTCGTATTAAGTATTTTTGGAAGGATCGTTATTTGGGCAGTCCAATTAACTCTTGGATTTGGGATATTCGTAGGTTTCTTCATTGGCGCTTCGTTTATTGTAGGTATCCCTTTTCTTCTTAGTTGGTATCTATCTCGATATGTTCATTTTGTAGATAATAAATATTATAATGGAGGCATTTCATTTTTAGTCATTTTAGTCTTTCTATTTATATTGGTCGTCTTACCACCAACTTGGCATGTTCTACGATTTCTCGAAGCATTTGGGCTTCGTATATTCAAGGCTACCTTTAAAACACTTGAAGATCTTTCCCACAGACTTGCTAAAATTTCAGCTTTTCCAGAAAAAAACGACGATGAAACAAATAATGAATCATCTTGAGGAAGTAAAATGAAGAAATTTATGATAGCTTTTATTTTAGTATTTGCATTAACTGTTACAGCCTATGCCACTACCTGCAGAACCTATATTGTATTCGCGGACGTTGAAACATTAATCTGCCTAGAATGTTGTACTGAGGACGGCCGCATTGTGACTTGCAGTTAATACAAATAAATAGATACGAAGGGCTTAATTATGAGTAACTTAAAGGAATTTACCACACCCGACAAATGGGGAGGGGATAAGCGTTTACTCTTTAGTCATACTTACAAATCAGCCCCTACCAAAAGTGCTGTTCCAATAAAACCAACTTTAGAAGATTATGGTGTAACGGAAAAAGAACTGAATGAATTTAACAAACATCCATTCGAAATCTATGATAATCGTTTTGAGATACTAACCGATAGATATTTTAGAAAACTTTTTGCAATCATACTAGTTTCAATACTTCTCACGACTATATTAGTTTATTGGGAAAATTTAGCTTTAGCTCATATAGTTTTTGTTCTTCTAGGTGGTTCTTTTGTATCTGCAATGATATCAGTGGCAATCGTAGGTCTTGTACTTTTACCGATATCATTACTAACAAACAAATCTGGTAACAAGAATCTGAAAAAATATTTAATGGCTGAACTTGAGTTTAATAAACATATTGAGGAAGAAGAAGGTAAAGAAAAAGCAAGAATTGAGATAGTAAGGGCAAGACAAGAAGCAGAAAGAAGGATAAAAAAAGCAAGATCAGAAACAGAAAAAAGGCAAAGAAAAGAGTTTTGGCTTTCATTAATCGGAAAAGGAATTGAGTTTGAGAATGAAGTAGCAAGACTTTACAGCGAACTTGGTTACAACGTAACAAAAACCAAAGCGAGCGGTGATGAAGGGATAGACTTAATATTCTCGAAAGGGAACGAAAAAATACTTGTACAATGCAAAGCATATGATAAACAGCTTTCTCCCAGTATGGTAAGGGAGTTTTATGGAGCATTTAGAAGCACGTCAGAAAAGGGGATTCTAATTAGCATTAAGGGAGTTTCAAGACAGGCTTTTGAATGGAGTAGGAACAAAAATATAGAATTTGTAAGTCTAAGTAAGCTACTAGAATTGCAAAATTCCATATCCAACAGATCACACAAGACAATTTAAGTAGGCAAGTATTCAGCATAAGGGGAAGCGGGCTTATATGAGTGGCAAGGATGGATACCATTCTCCATGATTCCAACTTAAACCGAGCTTGACAAAAGGGGAGCAGTACACAATAACTATATTCTTTAGCCGTCTAATCTATTTATATCTATAGCATTATAAGATAATCAAATACCAACTCACCTATAATTTAATTTTTGGGTTTAGAACTGGTATAATACTATGGTGGAAAAATTATCTAAACAACCCACAAAACTATCAGATTTCCCACCAATTCTTAGAAAAGTAGTGGAATATAAGCTAAATTCAGGGCCAGAAAGTATCACTTTTAAGGATATATGTGATAAGGTCGGAGTTAATTACGAAACCTTTAGGTCAGAAAAGTGGAAATATAAGACAAAACATAATAAAGACTTGGATTTATATCTCTACAACCATAGGCTAGACCCTATTAAAAATAGTGCTTATGAGATATATTCTAGTATCACAAATAAGGCTATCTCAGGAGCGTTAGGCCAGCAGAAACTTGTAGCTGAGCTCTTAGGTGATATTAAAAACAAGCTGGAAATCGACCACAAAATTACAGGCTTGTTTGCATGTTTCAGCCCTAATCCTAACGTAATGCCGGAGGATATTAAAAGAAGAAGAAAAGAAATGAAACCCAACAATATACAAGTTATTGACATTGACTTGGACGACTAAAGGAAGTATAGTGAATGAGGCTATCTCAGGATTGATTGCCTTGAAATATTTTAATGTATCTCATCATCATCAGAGACGGGTGTTTG
This sequence comes from Desulfobacterota bacterium AH_259_B03_O07, assembly GCA_027717645.1. GTDB lineage: Bacteria > Desulfobacterota_D > UBA1144 > Nemesobacterales > CSP1-2 > JALLOG01. The sequence continues at coordinate 306 of JALLOG010000052.1, read as the reverse complement.
TTCTAAACAGGGCCTTTAGTATTCACCCGTCTCCCCCCCTTTATCTACGTCCGTTAATACCTATTATGTAAACTCACCCTATCAATTAACCTAATCATTCCAGTATCTTACAACCCCCCTAAATAGTGGCTTCGCTTATCCCCAATGCATAGGCATATATAGGGGTATCAATGCCTAACGCATACCACTACCAAAGCGTATAACTATAATTTAAGGCGAGCTCTTGCCTTATTCGTACACGTTTTAAAGTATTTGATTGAGGGGTGGGGGGGTATGTAGCAGCTAATTAAGGCACGGGGAGGGGGT
>JALLOG010000529.1 GCA_027717645.1 Desulfobacterota bacterium AH_259_B03_O07 | reverse complement strand
GTGGGAAATGTATGATTTTAGGAATCTTTTTTTATGTTTTTATATATGGCTTACACCGATTAGATAAATAACATAATCAATCTTCTTTCCATAAGGGTGGTATGTTTGAGCCTTGGAAATCAAAAATTTGTACATTTCCACAATTGTCACAACAATAGAAATTTAATGAATGCCCCTGACCAGCTGGATTTAAACCGAGATTCTTCGCTGTATCCTCAATTCCGTTCTCCATAGTGACATAGTTACCAACGCCGCATATCCTGCAAGGAAATTTCGGTGTAGGCTCAATGAGAGAAGCGTTTTCTTCAATTTTGGATGTGATTTGATCTATTTCTGGTAGAAACATTTCAGCATCTTTAAAGATGCAATTTTCTTCACGCCGAACTACACAT
>JALLOG010000528.1 GCA_027717645.1 Desulfobacterota bacterium AH_259_B03_O07 | reverse complement strand
GTTGAATTAAATATTTTTAGCTGTAGGAATTGATTTAATAAATCCTAATTTTTTGCTAGCCCTTGATTTTTGTTTCTTTGTATCAAGACAAAGTAAAATAATTAAACATTTGCAAATTCGGTCCACGAATTACGTAGCATCTACAATTGCGAGGAATTTATTCTGAACTTCATTCCGAATAAATGACGAAGCAATCTCAACGAAATCCCCGCTGCTCTCGGAATTGTACATGTAATACAATTCAGGGACAGCTTTTTTATTTTCAATATTATTTTGTCATTCATTAAACCTTTTCCGAAAGGAAAAGGTTAAGACAGACATTCCAAAAATTGCGTTACGTAAATCACGAACGAAGGCGTTAAAAAAAATGCGGGGGATAGGGAATATTGGATT
>JALLOG010000527.1 GCA_027717645.1 Desulfobacterota bacterium AH_259_B03_O07 | reverse complement strand
ACCAGAGTGAGCGGTTAGGAGCTTTCGTAATAAGATCAATTATTCCAATCCTCAGTCTTCTCATCAATCACCTCGTCTTGTCTCATTAGTAGCGCCGATCTGGTTTTTTAATAGGATGGGTTAACGCTCAGAAAGGTCGAACTAATTTTTTTAAAAGATCATCTCCTTAATTGGCGGGTTCCGTAAAGATTCTTGATTGCTTTATAACACAATGATGATATAAAAGTCAAAGAGAATACCCTCAGGAAACGATTTAATCAAGGAAAGGAGACCAAAATGAAAGTTTTGAGGACTCACACAAAGGTTCGAGATGACTACTCGTTCTCGTCATTCCGAAAAGAAGTCATTGGGTATCCATATTATCATGCTGAACTTCTTTCATCATCTATTCTTTGGAT
>JALLOG010000526.1 GCA_027717645.1 Desulfobacterota bacterium AH_259_B03_O07 | reverse complement strand
TTTCAAAAATGGATGAGGCTGCAGATGTTGGAAATTTCTCAATGTTTAACCGAAGGGCCTTAAATGCTTTCTTATCTATTAAGGAAAAAAACAGGTACTTGCCTGGATTGCGATCTTTTATTGGATTTAACAAAGAATACGTAGAATATTCCAGACCTGAGAGAGCCAGTGGCGAGGCAAAAATGAATTTCCAAAAGTTAGTTAACTTAGGCTTAGACGCTATTTTCTCATTTTCTGATTTCCCTATTAAGGTTTGTCTTTATACTGGTTTAATAGGAGTGGTGCTATTTTTTATGGCAACCATTTACACCCTTATAAGTAAATTTACAGGAATAGCCCCATTGGGCTGGTCATCCACTTTGTTGAGTATATACTTATTTGGTTCAATTCAATTGTTATT
>JALLOG010000525.1 GCA_027717645.1 Desulfobacterota bacterium AH_259_B03_O07 | reverse complement strand
ACAATGTCCTCTGCACATGGTCTTCCAATAACCTCAGTTTCTTCTATTGGGATTCTATTTATTTTCGCTTTCTCTATCCCTTCAATTAAATTTCCAACAAACCTTCTTCCCTTCTTTACAATTACTTCTTTAGTCTTAGGGTCGGTTATATCTGCACTTGCTCTCTGATAAGAGAGGACCTCCTGATCGATACTCTTTTTTATCCCATCGGAGTCAAAATATATAGTCTCAGTCGGATAGAAATAGTACATAATTTCCTTATCGGTATTTCCAAGGGCCTTGAGAAGTACCGTGACAAGAAACTTTTTCTTCCTATCAATTCTCACATTAAGATGGTCTTTTGAGTCAAATTCGAAATCAAGCCATCTTCCATCCTGTGGAACAACTCGAGCAGTGTATGAA
>JALLOG010000524.1 GCA_027717645.1 Desulfobacterota bacterium AH_259_B03_O07 | reverse complement strand
ACTCATCTCTATCATTGATGATTAAGTGTAGTTCAAATCCATAAAGCCACCCCGTGGGTTGTGTTAGTTATTACAAAATGGAACTGACTATTTCTGATGCCTACTAGCTTACTTTTGAGTCAATTTGTAAGATGGAAGAAATTTAAGATGAATAATGCATTTAATCAAATAAATGGAGTAAGTGGAAGTGGAAGATGGATCATTAGAAATAATATTCTGATGGTTTTCATCATAGCAGCCTTTTTCACATTCCTTCTAAGTCCCCTTTATGTCTTTGCCCAGGTTGAGGCAGATGTAGCAACTGCGAAAGAAATACAGGCTCTACATGAGGCTGATATAATGGCCCTGCCTGGTGTGATAGGAATCGGCATTGGATCGAGAGAAGAAGGGGGAATGGAATTTGT
>JALLOG010000523.1 GCA_027717645.1 Desulfobacterota bacterium AH_259_B03_O07 | reverse complement strand
CACTGATTTATATGTAAATATGATTCACTTCATTCACGAAATCAAGACAAAATTAGATTAAAAGATATTAAAAGGAATAAAAAATCTTTTAGGGCATTCATGTAATAGACTTTTAATAAACATAAAAACTTGTTATATTGACTTCAAAAATATAAAAATAATTACCCATTTTCTAAAATGAGATTTCCAGAATATCGTTCAAGAAGATCAAGGAAAAACCAGTATATGCGAAATCTAATTAGTGAAACTACTGTCAGTGTGGATGATTTAATTTATCCCATCTTTATAGTTCCTGGACGAAGGGTAAAGGAAGAAATCAATTCAATGCCCGGAATATACAGAAATTCAATTGAAAATGCGGTAAAGGAGATAAAGCAAATAGATGATCTTGGTATTAGGGGCGTC
>JALLOG010000522.1 GCA_027717645.1 Desulfobacterota bacterium AH_259_B03_O07 | reverse complement strand
AAAAATCCAATCCGAACCACCTCTTTTAGCCAAAGAGCAAAGCCAGAACTCGGATCCCTTGGATCTCCCAAATTTCTTACCGGCATGGGAATTAGCGTTCCAGAATATGCAACATTTTCATCACTCAATGCCTCAAGAAGTTGTTTCTCCTCAACTATTGTCTCTCCAAGTGCGATAAGCTGTTTAGCCTTTTTCCCAATGATAGCCTTATATTTGGATAACACAGAAGCACAAATTCTAGTACTCGCTATCATACGCTCTTCACCTACTTTTCGCTCCTGTGCCTTACTTGCCTCCATAAACAAATTTCTCCGCTCGGTAGCACGGCCAACGTCTTCCTTCCATTTCTCAGTTCCCGAAATAGTATCGGGTTCTACACCTCCAAGGATTGCTTCCACCTGCTTTTC
>JALLOG010000521.1 GCA_027717645.1 Desulfobacterota bacterium AH_259_B03_O07 | reverse complement strand
GTCTAAGGATGGTGAATAAATAGATGGAATTCTCAGTAACATTAACTCATTTTATGCATAAACCTTTTATCTTCTAAATATCTCAAAATTATAGCTCTTGTCAATGGCCCCTTTTTCGATAATTGGGGTTGGTGTGTTAAGTTTCTGAGTATTGATTTAGAGAACTTATGTGGACTCCTTTCAATACCAATAATTGCAGTAATAATAATGTTTGATGGTTATAATCATTTATGCGCCCGCCCAAGATAAACGGCAAGTGCACCGCCTTCAACAAATAGGGTTTGACCGGTTATGTATCCTGCTTCGTCAGAAGCGAACATCACGGCGGGAGGAACCATCTCATTGGGATTAGCAATACGTCCCTCTGGAATACCCGTTGTCATATATTCAATATATTCAGGGGGTGTTGATTCT
>JALLOG010000520.1 GCA_027717645.1 Desulfobacterota bacterium AH_259_B03_O07 | reverse complement strand
AGTCAGAACAGGCGTTAAATATCTCGCCCCAGATTTCATTTTTTATTATTTGATAGATAATTTGGACACAATCATCTCTGTGAATAAGATTAACGGGAGCATCTCCATTGGGGAGGTCTTTTTTACCTGTCAGAAACTTACCAGGCATTCGGTCGTAACCAATTAAGCCACCAAATCGAATTACTGTTGTTTTAAATTTGTTACATTCTCTGAACATCTTTTCTACAGCTAATAATGCTTTCCCAGAGACCTTGTATGGAATTAACTCTTCGTCCTCAAGAACCTCCCTGTCTATTTCTGGATAAACCGAAGTAGAGCTTGTAAATATTACGTTCTGAACGGCTGTAGACTTTATTGCCGATATCAGAGATCCTATCTGCTTTTGATGATATTCGATTATGTCGTCCCTTCTTTC
>JALLOG010000051.1 GCA_027717645.1 Desulfobacterota bacterium AH_259_B03_O07 | reverse complement strand
AATGTTTATTCTATATTGATTTTGTTAGTCTTCTTAATATACAAGGACAAGGCTGCCCAAAAATTTAGCTAAAAATCATACACTCCGACTAAAAAATTTGAATTCAACCCCAACCCGCAAATTTTTCTTAACTCCTTCGTTTCTGATTTTCTTTACGCAATTTTTGGAATGCCAATTAAATCAATTTTATTTCCAAAGAATTATTGAAACGAAAATAATATTGAAGTTATAAAAACTTTGTCCATGAATTGCATGTAACCTCCAGAAATGACAAAAGAGGGATCTCTCACGAGGTCCTTCACTTTGGTTCAGGACATGGTTCGAGATGATAAAGGGTGAGATAGTCTTAATCAATATAATGTTATCATATCGTGGCTTTTAAAAGTAAACGTATCAATCCTACACACTTTTGCGTTGAAGGCAGTAGAAGATGTTTTTTGCTGCCGACTCGCCTGAATGAATACAGTCTGGTATGCCGACTCCATTAAACCCATTTCCTGCAAGTTGAAGTGTTTGATATTTGTTCACTTTCTCCTTTATTCCTTCGATGAGCTCGAGATGGCCTACTTTGTATTGGGGCATTGATTTAGGGTATCGGGTTGCCATCTTTAAAAGTGGTTTTGAAACAATTCCTAACAATTCACACAATTCTTCGTGCGCCATATTTATAAGCGACGGGTCATCGGTTTGCAATATCTCAGGATTGAGCGCGCCTCCCATAAAACATCGAAATAGGGCAATGCCCTGAGGAGCTCTTTCTGGAAACTTAATGCTCGTAAAAGAACAGGCCAAGATAGCACGCGATTCTACTTTTGGCACGACAAAACCAAAGGCTTCGAGAGGATGTGATATATCTTCGATATTGTAAGCTAGGTTAATGACTGCAGAGGATTCGTATTGTATCTTTGATAGATCAGAAGCTAGCGAAGGGTCGAAACCTTTGATTAATTTTGATGCCTGATAAGAGGGTAGGGCAATAATAACACCATCGGATGAGAGATTATCGCCACTTTTCGTGATTACATTCCAGCTCTTTAAAGAATTATGTATTAGTTCGACCATTTGATTTTTTCTTATGGTTCCTTGTGGGAGTCTAGAAGCCAATGTGCTTACTAGGGTTTGCATTCCTTCTTTAAAGGAAACGAAAAGGCTGTAACGAGCACCGCTTTCTCCATTTTTCAGGCCTTTCGAAATCTGTTTATCTTTAAGCATAGCCCTTATTACGCTTCCGTGCTTCGTCTCCATTTCAAGGAACTGGGGAAAGGTGGCCCTGAGACTTAGAGTTTCCGGGTCGGCCGTGTATATTCCGCATATCAGTGGTTGCGCAACACGATCTAGCACTTCACGACCAAGCCGACGTGTGACAAATGATGCCAGACTCTCATCCCTTTGATCAGTTTTTCGTGGTAAAACCGTTTCTAAAGCAGCTCGAAGCTTTCCAGACCATGAGAAAAGTGGTGTGGTTAAAAAAGGCAAAATACGAGTCGGGGCGAGCATCATGAATCCATCGGGGATGGGAATTAATTTCCCGTGATGTACGACATACGTACGACGGTTTTTATCACTGGTGTGGATAAGTTCGGAATCCAAGCCGATTCGATTGCAAAGATTTAATGCCCAAGGCTTGGTTGTAATAAACGAATCGGGTCCCTCTTCAATTATGTAGCCATGTTCTTTCTTTGTAGAAATCACACCACCAAGCCCATTACTGCCCTCTAGTAATAGAACGTCAAGCTTAATTTTTTTCTCTGAACTTAACTCAACCAGTCGGTTTGCTGCACTAAGACCGGTTATACCACCACCAATTACAACTACTCTTTTTCCCATTTAATTATTTAGCCACGAATTAACACGAATATGAATAAGCAAGATGCATGGTGTACTATGCATTTTACATTTTTTACTTTGTCTTGATACAAAGTAACAACCCTTCGACCTAGCTCAGGACAAGACTGCCCAAGAATTTAGCTATAAATCCCTCACTTCGGCTAAAAAATCCAATATTCCCTATCCCCCGCATTTTTTTTAACGCCTTCGTTCGTGATTTACTTAACCCAATTTTTGGAATGTCTGTCTTAACCTTTTCCTTTCGGAAAAGGTTTAATGAATCAAAAAATAATATTGACATTAAATAAACTATCCTCGAATTGTATAATATCTACAGCAATGACAGAAGCGATCTTCCGTTTATATTTTGATACCCTGCAGCTTGCTGCAGGGAGATTCAATATTTTCAAGTCCCGTCTTTCATTTGGTGTATTACAACGTCTGCTAATGCCTCAATAAATTTGGGATCATCATTAACGGTTTTAGCCCTTAGCAAATTCACCCCTACTTCCTCTGCAACTGCCGCTGCTTCAATGCCTATATCAAAAAGTACCTCTACGTGGTCGCATAAAAATCCAATCGGCTGAATTATTACATGAGTGGCACCTTTTTTCGAAAGATCTCTTAAAACATCGGGGATACCTGGTTCAAGCCAAGGATCGGTTGGACGTCCGCTTCGGCTCTGGTAAGCCAACATCCAGTTATTGTGCCCTAGCTTTTTTGATATCAGACGACAGGAGGTATCGAGTTGTTCCTTATAAGGTGATACTTCAGCCATTGGGGTAGGGATACTGTGAGCCGTAAACACAAGTACAGCGCTTTCCCTTTCTTTGAAAGGAATTTGCTCTAAACATTCGGCTACACGTTCCGCAGAATCTTCTATGAAAAGGGGATGATCATACAAAGGCTTTGTGTAATCAACTTCCAATTCGACGGCTGTGGTGGAAATAGCTTGTTCTACATCTCTTTGATATCTCTCCCAACTCGCATCGCTTTGATGGGCCGCCATTATGATTCCAATTACATTTCTGATTCCGGCCTTGGACATTTCCAGTATTGTTTCGGACAATAATGGATGCCAGTTTCTCATACCGATATAAACTGGCAAGTCATAGCCAGATTTATTTAAATTGTTCTCTAATCCTTTTGCCTGGTTTAGTGTCAGCTCGTTTAAAGGCGATCGTCCGCCAATTAGTTCATAGTGGTGAGCTACTTCTTCAAGGCGTTCAGGAGGGATAGAACGCCCTTCGGAAACATTAGCAAGAAATGGGTGTATGTCTTCTGGCTTTTCTGGTCCACCATAAGCGATCAACAATATGGCGTCGTATTTATTTGGCATTAAACAAACCCTTCATTGCAATTAGCAGCAAATTTATAATTGGGATCCACGATGCGCGATCAAAAATACTTTCTTAATTCTGGATCTTGCATCAACTGTTACTTGAAAATTCATGTACAAAATCAATTAGTGCAAGCACATTGTCGACCGGGGTAGCGGGAAGAACTCCATGTCCAAGATTGAATATGTGTCCCGCTCGTCTCTGGGCTTTATCCAAAATCGCTTTGACATGGCGACGTATTACAGCTGGGTTAGTGAAGAGAATTGCCGGGTCTAGATTACCCTGCACCCCTCTATCGTGACCGATGCGTGTCCAAGCCTCCTTTAGGTCTACACGCCAATCCAGTCCGATGACATTTCCCCCCGCTTCTTTCATCAATTCGAGTAGACTTGCTGTATCAGTTCCAAAATGGATTATCGGAGTATTCTTATTAACGTTTGTAATTAGTTTTTTCATAAACGGTAAAACATGATCCTTATAGTCATCAGGAGAAAGACAACCTACCCAACTGTCGAAGATCTGTACAACATCTGCACCAGCGGTAATTTGATTATTTAGGTAAGAAATTGTCGCATCTGTTAGGCGATCCATCAATTCGTGCCAAGTGCTGCTATCCCTGTGAATAAGCGCCTTTGTGTTTTCATAGTTTCGAGATCCACCACCCTCAATTAAATAAGAAGTAACTGTAAAGGGGGCACCTGAGAAGCCGATTAAGGGAATGCTCGGATCAAGTGCTCTTCGTGTAATACCCACAGCTTCATACACAAATTGGAGTTCCTCCGAATTAAAATCTTTCAAGGAATTTAGTGCCTTGCTCGAACGGATCGGTTTCCTTATCTTAGGGCCATCTCCTTTTGAGAACTCCAAATCAATGCCAAAAGGTTCGAGAATTAATAATATATCTGCAAATATTATGGCGGCATCAACCCCTAAGCGGTCGACAGCCATGAGGGTTACTTCTGCAGCTAGTTCCGGGGTTTTACAGAGTTCAAGAAACGGAACTTTACTTCGTAATTCCCTGTATTCGCGAAGAAATCTTCCAGCCTGTCTCATCAGCCATACAGGTGTGTAGTCAGATTTTTCAAGCCTACAAGCTTTCATAAGTGCTGAGTTCTTTGTAATGTCTTTGGGGTCGAAATTATTATCCTTGTTCCAGATCATATTGACTCGATGCCACTTGTTTGTATTTACCCCATTTGAAAATGCAATCCTTTTCTTTTTTAAAAGGATCTCTCCCCGCCTAGCCATTTCTCTTACTAGGTTTCCCATCTTAGGGCTATTTGGTTCATAATCCACCGAGAAGCCCAACTGATTTAGCGTTTCTGTTGTAGTTGGTCCGATAGATCCAATTGCCAAATTCTTGAATCCTTCTCTTAATGATTCTTCCTTTCCATCATCATTTGCTACCTGTATTAGGTGATGAACCTGTTGAGAGCTTGTGAAAAGTGAAATATCTGTTTTGAATTCAGCGATTGAATGGATAGCATCGCGAAGAGGTGCCAAGTTCTCCGGAAGTGCCCATTTATAAATAGGGACGGGCGTGACAATTGCTCCCCTCTCTCGTAGGCCGGACAATAGGTTTTCATTCGATATTCCATATTCCTGTACAGCAATTCTTTTGTTTTCTAGGGGAAGTTCTCTATCCAATACTTCTAATATATCCCGCCATGTATTGGGTTCAGGAACTTGTATATCAGGCTTCAATCCCATTTGTCGCAGTGCAGCGACTGGTTTAGGGCCGCGGGCTACAACAATTGCTTGATCGAGTGCTTCTATAAATTTGTTTCTCGAATATTTGCCTTCTATTGCGTCGCTGAGCGTACGAGTGCCAACACCGGTCATTAAAATTACAATATCGAATTCATGATCAAAGAGTTTCCTTGCAAATTCTAATGCTTCGGTAGCCTCGGAAAGTGGTACTTCTCGCATAGAAGGTGCTACCTGAGGAACTCCCCCATGGTATAGAATTAGCTTTTCTATCTCGTTAGCTCGGCGACTCTCGAATGCTGTTACCCTTAAGCCATTGAATCCATTTGACATACTTGATCTCCGATTAATTGTTGATAATGAATGATCTCAAGTAAAGCTTACATTGCTCAATAAATTTGGAGTTTAGCACACTTGCATAGTCGGTCAAGGTTTAGTACTTTATGAATAATATTAATCGAGTTTAAAGATAATGGATTAAGAATACCTTTCTTTATTCACAGTTTGGGAGGAAATCGAATGTCGCACAAGGTTGAGTTTTATTATGATTTCTCGAGTCCGTATAGTTATCTTGCTTCAACGAGGATCGAGGCGATATGTGAAAAGTACGGAGCTCGGTTAGAATGGAAGCCGTTTTTACTTGGAGGTGTCTATAAGGAGACTGGAAATCGCGCCCCACTTGAGGTCCCAAGTAAGTTGCAATATATGATAAAAGACTTGGATGACTGGGCAAAGTATTATGGGATTGAGCTCAATTTTCCTGAGCTCTTTCCGGTTAACAGCGTAAAGTCGATGAGAGGAGCACTTGTCGCAAAAAAACAGGGTAAGATCAGGGAATACACACGCTGTGTTTTTAAACTGTATTGGGTAAATGGTTTCGATATCAGTCAGGACGAAGTCTTGAGAAATGCTGTGAAAGACCTTGGCCTTGACGATGAAAAGTTTGTGAATAGTATAATTGAACAAGATATAAAAGATAAACTAAGAAGCGAAACTGGCGAAGCTGTTAAGAGAGGAGCTTTCGGTGCACCTACTATCTTTTTGAACGAAAAAATGTTCTGGGGAAATGACAGGTTGGATTTTGTGGAGGAGTACTTAAAGACAAATTCATAGATTCAGAGATAACATGCATCCTGATATTTTTATTCGGACAAATTCATGTAAATTTGTGACTAAAATTCCAAAGGAACCAAAATAGATGCAAAACTCTTTTTTATACAAGGACAATGAGTATCATGTAGAAGATGTTCCAGTCAAGGAAATAGTCAAATCCGTTGGTACCCCTTGTTATATATATAGTGCATCGGCCTTAAAAAAAAGTTTTAATCTTTATCGCGAAGCCTTTTCTTCGATCGATCCTATAATTTGTTACTCGGTAAAAGCCAATTCAAACATTGCTATTCTAAGAGCATTCGCAAGGCTAGGAGCTGGTTTTGACATTGTCTCTGGAGGTGAACTTTATAGAGTGCTTAGTGCTGATGGAGATCCAAAAAAAATTGTTTTCTCGGGGGTTGGAAAAACCAATGAAGAGATTAAATTTGCAATTCTTTCAGATATCTTATTTATTAATGTCGAATCTATTGAAGAGTTAAGCGCAATGGATATTACGGCAAAGGAATTGAACAAGAAGGCTAGAGTCGCAATTAGAGTAAACCCTGACATTGATCCCAAAACGCATCCATATATATCAACAGGTCTTAGAGAAAGCAAGTTTGGAATAGAGTTTGACAAGGCCTTAGATGTTTACAAGAAAGCATCTGTGATGGAAGGCATCGATATAGTCGGTGTGGATGCACACATAGGCTCACAGATTTTTGACCTCACTCCGTTTGCCGATTCACTTAAGAAACTCATTGAACTTGCAGACTTACTTTGTAAAGAGGGCATTGATATTGGTTATATAGATATTGGTGGTGGGCTGGGAATAAGTTATGAAACAGACGACATTCCTCCAGAGCCCAGGGAATATGCTGACATGATTATTAGCGAATTAGGAGGGAAAGAATACAAGCTTGTCTTAGAACCTGGGCGCTCACTTATTGGAAATGCAGGTATTCTCGTAACGAAGGTAAATTACTTAAAGGAGGGAGAAACAAAGAAATTTGTTATTGTAGATGCTGCTATGAATGATTTGATCCGTCCGGCATTCTACGATTCTTATCACGAAATTCTAAATGTGAATGAGAGCACCGAGGATGAAGAAATCGTGGATATCGTGGGATCTGTTTGTGAATCTGGAGATTTTTTTGCGAAAGATAGAAAATTTCCTAAAGTAAAAAGGGATGACCTCTTAGCTATCCTGAGTGCGGGTGCCTACGGTTTCGTAATGTCTTCAAACTACAACTCACGTCCTCGAGTTCCAGAGGTCATGGTAAAAGGTGAAGAGTTTTTTATTGTTAGAGAGAGGGAGACAATTGAGGATTTGATAAGAGGGGAAAACATTCCAGATTTCATTAAATAAAAAAATTCAAATGCCTTTATTAAATACAGGCGATTATGAAAATCCTTCCGACTGGATTTCTGTCTTTAAAGAAGTTAGAAATAGCAAAGCAGTAATGGTCCTGGGTGGTAGTGATACCGGAAAGACCACTCTCATAAAATATTTAATAAACGAGTTCTTAAAAATAGATAAAAGGGTTTCATTTGTAGACAGCGATGTAGGTCAATCTACAATCGGAGTTCCAACTACAATTAGTTCGTTGTTGATATCCTCTTTTGAAGATTTAAAAATGCCCAAAGTGGATTCAATGTACTTTGTTGGTTCTAATTCGCCTCATGGGAACCTAATGCAAATGGTTGCAGGAGTTAAAAGGACTGTTGAAAATTCCTTTGCATCTAGAGCTGATTTGGTAATTATGGATACAACGGGATTCATTGATGGTGCAGCAGCATATGAGCTCAAGTATCAAAAAATCTCTCTCACACAACCGAATAGTATAGTTGCGATCCAGAAGGAAAAAGAACTGGAATTCCTTCTGAGACTTGTTTCGAATGCTTTCCCAAGTACTAAGATTTTAAGACTCGATCCTGCGTCTGGGGCCGTAGTCAAATCACCAAGTGAAAGACAGGCAAACCGTGAAAAGCTATTTAGTGAATATTTCTCTAATGCAAAAGAGTTAGAAATAAATCTAGATGCAGTTTCACTTAGGAGGGGTCCGTTTGGGAGGGGAAATCCTCTTTCACAATTAAAGCTCTATGAACTTTCAAAGTTGTTTGGATTTGAAGTTCTATACGGGGAAGAGGGAATTGATGATGCATTATTCATAACCCAATCTTCTGTGCACATGGGCACTACTTTTTTGAGCATGGCTCAGAATTATTTAAAGAAGACCTTTATCAATATACTAGATCAGAACGAGCTTAGAGGTTCAATTATTGGTTTGGGGGGTAGGAATAGTAGAGATTTTATCTTGGGATTGGGGATAATTGAAAAAGTAGAGGAAGGAAAAGTTCGTTTGGTTACACCGGTTGAGGATCTTAATCAAATTGGGGTCATTACTTTTGGCTCTTTGAAACTAAGTCCAGAGGGAAAGGAAATAGGTAAGATGAAGTTTTATTGACCAAATCTTGGCCTAAGTATATCCTTTAGCGCAAGATCGCATCTTATTGAGTCGATAGGTATATTATTAAGATTAATTCGCTTTATACACGGAGGCGTTTATGGATTGGGAGAGCAGTTTTATTGAATTTATAAAAAAGGGTGGAATTTTTATATACCCGATAATTCTTTGCTCTATTATTGGCCTATCTATTTTTCTTCAGAAAGTGTGGATGTTAAGAACTAAGAGAACAATACCTGAGCAATTTATTAGGACATTATATGAACTTATCACTCTTGGTAAATTTAGTGATGCAAGGGTGTTGTCTAGAACAAGTGATTCTGCAATTGCAAGGATTGCTTCAGTAGCGCTGGAAAATGCTGATAAGTCAAAGCAAGAGTTAAAAGAAAAGATAGAAGAATCGGGGCGTAAAGAAGCATCCGAACTCGGCAGAAACATTGAGGGGCTCGGTGCAATAAGCAATGTCAGTACACTGCTAGGACTTCTCGGCACTATTTCAGGTATGATTAAGATTTTTGGAGTCATTTCAGAACAACCAATAGTTAGTCCCCCTAGTCTTGCAGGAGGGATATCAGAAGCTCTTTATACTACTGCCTTTGGTCTATCGGTTGCCATTCCGGCTTTTATTGCATATAAATACACTTCTGGGAAGGCCGAGGAGATTGCGGCGGAATTAGAGGAGGAAGGCATGAACATTATGGAAGAAATCATTGTTGCAAATGAACGGCGGGAAGAAACCAGAGAGATTGCTAGATGAGGTTTAGAAAGGACTCGGTTTCAAAAAGGGGCATAGCTACTACATTAGACCTCACTCCAGTAGTGGATATAGTTTTTAATCTTCTTATATTTTTTGCGTTATCGCTTAATTTTGCAGTGACTTCCGGGGGAATAAACGTAAAATTGCCTAAAGCATCTTCTGCAGAACCCGTAAGGGCAGAAGAAATAACTATTAATCTCACCTCCGATGGAAAGATTTTTCTTAATGATAAACAAATTACCTTAGATAAGCTTTCTGAGAGGCTCAAAGAAAAGCAGGATAAAGAATCTCTGATTATAATAAGGGCTGATAAAAGTGTTGAACACGGAAGGGTAGTCGAGGCTATGGACGTGGTAAGAACAAATGGTTTTTCAAGGTTGGCAATTGCAGTAGACCAGCCGCCCCCGAAGAAGAAATAGTTTATTAATCTTTATTTTGTAATTGCCTTTGTCATTATAATAGCAAAAGACTCTCAGCAATTTCGTTTGGAGCACTTCACTGCAGTTCAGCACATGCTCCGGGAGAAAACCTCTATTTGAAAAATGAACACATAAGATTTCTCATATTCATTCGGGATGACATTATGGATTACTTCACTTGCTGTTAGGGACGTGGTTCGAGTTGCTTCGATACCTAAATGTGTCATTTACTCAACAATAACATTATGTTTGACAGTTATTATATTCTTGTGTAGCTTTTCGCTTCTATTGAAATACACTTCCGCGAAATACCATCTTGAAAATCCTGAGATTGTTAAATCGCATCTTTACCAATTTCTTCACCTTCTGGATAATAGGGTTCTCAATTCTTACCTACCTTTTTCCTGAGCCTTTTAGGAAACTTACATACCTGATAACCCCGGCACTTGGGGTAATAATGTTTGGTATGGGAATGACACTTACAGGGAGTGATTTTAAAAGAGTGCTTGTGAAGCCGTTTGAGGTTGCTGTGGGGTTATTTGCACAATATGGGATAATGCCTTTGGCCGGTTATTTTCTTGCTAAAATATTTGGGCTCACCCCACTGCTCGCGGCCGGAGTTGTACTTGTAGGATCCTGTCCTGGTGGAACAGCTTCAAATGTAATAACATATCTAGCTAAGGGGGATCTAGCTTTATCAGTTACCATGACTTCAGTTTCAACTATTTTGTCGCCTCTATTTACACCGTTATTAACGTTTTTTTACGCAGGTCAGTGGATAGACGTTCCAATTTTAAAATTATTTATATCAACGGTACAAATTATTCTCTTACCCATTGCGCTTGGACTTGGAATAAGAGGCTTGTTTAAAGAAAAGTTAAATACTGCGATAGAATTTCTTCCAATGTTATCAACACTCGCAATCATTTTCATAGTAGGTGTGATAGTTGCGGCCAACTCTGAAGGCATAGCCAAAGTCGGACCTAGAACCGGTTTAGTTGTGATAATTCACAATATTATAGGACTGACTTTGGGTTATTTACTTGCAAGATTGGTTGGTATGAATGTATATAAGGCTAGAGCTGTATCGATAGAAGTAGGCATGCAGAATTCAGGGCTCGGTGTCGCATTGGCCAGGGCCCATTTTGGTGCTCTCGCTGCTCTACCAGCTGCTATGTTCAGTGTGTGGCACAACATATTGGGCTCGTTGCTTGCGTGGTGGTGGAGAAGAAGTGATGAAACAATCTGATGATCTTGCTTGAGGAGGAATAGATCCTTAATTTGGAACGGAATAAGACAGCTTTTCCGCTTAAAGGTTATTTATTTTTGGTGATCACTGCTTTTTTTACTGCACTTTCATATATATTCGGAAACGCGGTAGATAACGATTCTGATCCCGAAACAACCGTTTTTTTCTGGTTCCTCGGCGCCTTTTTCCTTTCGATATTCGTTTTTATTTTGGTACCTTCACAAAGATCCGAGATTCGAAATGTTGGTAAATATGTATCAATTTTTTTCTATAGTTCACTCGTTACTTCAATAGGAGCAGCGCTTTGGATAGTTTCAATTTGGACGATTGGACCTCCTCTCGCTTCCTTTTTAATGAAGTCTCAGACTCTTTTTTCTCTATTATTGGGTTTCATTTTCTTGGGTGAGAGGTTGAATAGGGGAGAAATGGTCGGGATTATAGTAACTATAATTGGTACAGTCATCGTGTCCTATCAAAGAGAAGGATACTTACTATTCGGAACACTTATGGCTCTCCTAGCAGCATTTTTCTACTCAATATTATCTTTTCTCGTAAAAAAGATTGCACAGGAATTGAACATGCTCACAGTTGCAAACCTAAGAGCATTTGGAGTTTTGATAGTGGTCATTATCTATCTTATAATCACTAATACCTTTGAAATGCCGGATTTTAAAGATTTCGCGTTCATGACATTAGGAGGAATCTCTGGGGCACTAATTGCTAAGGCAAGTCAATTTCAATCAATAAAACTACTTGATGTATCACGTTCCACTGCGGTAATGCCTCTGGAGTCTCTATTCGTAGTTCTTTTTTCTTATTTTATCTTTGAAGACTTGCCCTCAGTGATAAAGATAATAGGTGGCTGTTTGATCATAATCGGAGTTGTATTCATGATTATTTTTAGAGGTGAAAAAGCGGATATACTGGAACACAAATAGTATATCATTATTTTTAGACTTGCTATTAATTTTTAAAATCCGTTTTTAGTTGTTTTATCTTCTCATGTCTTTCGAAAGCCAGTTCAATTAATCTTGAGATAAGTTCTTGGATTTTTATCCCGCTCAGGACCCAAAGCTTTGGATACATGCTGATCTGAGTGAAACCTGGAATTGTATTTATTTCACTGATGTAAAACTCATCGGTATCTCGTTCTAAAAGGAAGTCCACTCTACCCATTCCTAAACAGTATATTGCTTTGAAAGCCTTAACTGCGCATTCTTGTAGTCTAACTTTAGTTTCATCGTCAATATTGGCAGGTGCGATTAGCTTTGTCCTATCTTCGATATACTTTGCAGTGTAGTCATAGAATTCTCTGTGAGGTATGATTTCCCCTGGGAGAGAGGCAATAGGGTTTTCATTTCCTAAGACACTAATTTCTATTTCTCTTGCGTTTAAGACGGCTTTTTCGATTATAATTCTTTCTGAAAAACTAGAAGCGAACTCAGTAGCTTTCTCTAATTCATTTTCAGAGCTCACTCTTGTTATTCCTATACTAGATCCTAAGTCAGCAGATTTTACAAAGCAGGGTATTGTTACTTCTTTGATTATCATTGCTTTTATTTTGTTCTTTTCAGAATCCCATTCATGCTTGTTAAAACCGATATAGTTAACAACGGGCAATCCATATTCCTTAAAAGTTGTTTTCATAATAATTTTATCCATTCCTACAGAAGACCCTAAAACCGATGCTCCCACAAAAGGAATGCCCATTAAGCTAAATAGGCCTTGAACAGTTCCATCTTCTCCAAAGGTCCCATGTAGAACTGGAAAGATTACATCTACTTCATGTTCATTTATTACTTTGTCATCCATTATCTCGTAAAAACATTGGTTTTGGGGGTTCAATGATGGAGAAAGAAAGGTATCTTTTGATATTATTAACTCACCATCATTTATCCAGCTTTCTATCGAGGCTTTTCTCCAAGTTCCATCCTTTTCGATAAATATAGGAAATATTTGGTATTTCTGATTATCTATACTTTTTATTATTGACTTAGCGGATAATATGGATATTTCATGCTCTACCGATCTACCTCCGAATACAATACAAACAATTTTTTTAGACAAGATCGTATCTTCCTTTATTAGTAATTTGCTAATGAGCTACCCAAAAGGGGAAAGAATGTCAAGGATTCGAATGCTAAGAACCTTGCAAAATCAAATTCCTTGGGTAAAATCCCAGCTATTCCACAAAAACTTAGGAGGTCTAGATAATGCAGAAGGTTTTTATATGCGAACCGGTAAGGACTGCAATTGGAGCCTTTGGCGGAACCTTAAAGGATATTCCCGCTACGACTCTGGGTTCTACGGTTGTAAAAGAGATTTTAAATCGAACAGACGTTGACCCTAAAGAAATCGATGATTGTATAATGGGGAATATTTTAGGAGCGGGTCAGGGTATGAATCCTTCAAGGCAGGTTGCTCTTAATGCAGGACTCAGCATTGAAACACCTGCTTTTACATTAAACAGGGTTTGTGGCTCAGGCTTACAAACGGTCGCTCTTGCTGCACAAGCTATTAAGGCAGAAGACGCAGATTTGGTTTTGGCGGGTGGTATTGAGAATATGAGCGCTGCTCCCTATTATCTGACGAAGGCTAGGTATGGATACAAGATGGGAATGCCCAAGGATGAGATAACAGATGGAATGGTTTATGACGGTCTCTGGGACATATTCAACGACTATCATATGGGTGTCACAGCTGAAAACCTTGCGGAGAGCTATAATCTTTCGAGAGAAGCACAAGACGATTTCGCTTACAACAGCCAGATGAGATGCAAAGCTGCGATGGAGGGAGGGAAGTTTGATGATGAGATAGTTCCGGTTATGGTACCTCAGAGAAGAAAAGATCCTCTTTCCTTCGTTAAAGATGAACACGCTAGACCCGGTACAACACGTGAAGCGCTATCAGGCTTACGTCCAGTTTTTAAGGTGGGAGGAACTGTTACAGCAGGAAATGCGTCAGGAATAAATGACGGTGCCGCTGCGCTGCTTGTTGTTTCAGAAAAAAAGGCTCAAGAATTAGGCCTTAAACCGATGGCTTCTGTAAGGGCTTATGCAGTAGCCGGTGTTGAACCTTCTATCATGGGTATCGGTCCGGTACCGGCTATTCAGAAGGTGTTGGATAAGGCTGGCCTCTCAATAGATGACATAGATTTGGTCGAATTAAATGAGGCTTTTGCTGCTCAGTCTTTAGCAGTACTAAGTGATCTGCCCATACCGGAGGATAGAATTAATGTTAACGGTGGAGCAATTGCACTTGGACATCCAATCGGAGCATCTGGTTCTGTCATACTCACAAAGCTTATACATGAACTCCACAAAAGAAAGAAAGCTAAATTGGGCCTTGCATCGCTTTGCATAGGCGGTGGAATGGGGATAGCTATGATTGTCGAAAAGACAAAAAAATAAGACAGATGATCTCTTGATGGTTGGTCACTCTGGCTGACCATCAAGGGAGATTATAAAAAGACACACCTTTGAGTATTTCTTTCAAAAAGAAAGTTCTCTCACAGTTTACTCCCTTGCGCTCGGGACATGGTTCGAGATGACAAAGATAGGTCCTAAAACGGATTCAGGGTGGGAAAGAATGTAGGACTAAAGTCCTCCGCTACATATGATGTTGTTCAAAAGTGGCGGAGACATTTACGTCACCATGCTGGCTTGGAAAACTAAGGCTTTCATCTTTAGTTCATTATCTGTCCTTACACGATAGCCGAGACTTTCTAGTCTCGGCATTTAGAATAATTGTTGAGATTGCTTCAGTCGCTGATCCTGAAACAAGCCCGACATGGTGCAATGTCCTGAACTTGTTTCATGATAAACCATGGTTCTAGACAAGCTCCTTCGCAATTGTGGATCTCACGCATTTCGAGGACAGGATGCAAAAAAATAATAAATTTCCTCGAACTTTACTCATCCGTCATCCTCGAATGTTCCCCGATTAAAACTTCGAGGACAGGCTTAATCGGGGATCCATCGTTTAATATTTTATTTTCTTTGTCTTGATACATACTTCGATAAACTCAGCATGAAACGGGTAACAAAGATCAAGGGCTGACAAAAAATTAGGATTTATTAAATCAATTCCTACAGCTAAAAATATTTAGCTTTTATTAACTGATGCCGAATCTTCATATCCTTTGATTCGGTTAAATCTTTTTTTAACGCTTCCGGAATTGATTTTGGCAATTTTTTGAATGCCCATTTAAAATCGAAAAGACTGTCCCCAAAATATCTAACATCTACAGCAATGACAGCGATCAAACCAGATAGCTTTTCCTGTGCTATGCCGAGGAGACTGGTATGCTAACCATTCATATCTTATGGAAGACTCCCCACAGCCCAGAAGTGCGGAACGAACAGCAATTTCTCACCCGGAATATCAAGGTATTTCTGATAAGCATCCTCCCATTTTTCAAAATCCTCCTCACCTGCCAATCCGGCATCTATTATCGCCATCTTTGCTGCCCAGGCGGTCGGACGAAAGCCGCTATTCAGATCCACTATGCTAAAGCGAGCACCACGTTCAACTAATTCTAATCCCGCTTCGACCATTAGATGGCCAATTTTGGGACCGATTTGGATGTCATTTCCTTGAATCGTTAGTAGTTCAAGCCAACGATTCCAAAGGTTTTCTTGAGCATTATCAAATGGAATTTGACGGTATCCAGTTAAGTCAGTTTCGCACAAATAAAGATGTCCTGTTGATTTAATCAAGGATTTTACATGCTTTAGAATTGCCTTAGTTCTTGGACCATTATGAAGAAGTACATGTCTTATCATTACTACATCGAAGGAGCTCGGTACAAGTCTTGTGGATTCAGCATCACCTGAAATCAACTCAATGTTGGTTTGGCCACTTTTTGAAATAATTTCAGCGGCTATTGATCGTGCTTCTGTGTCGGGTTCTACACCTACTATTGATCCACCGGGTTCTATGAGACGGGCAAGCTCAACAAGGATAGCTCCCGGTCCGCAGCCTATGTCAGCAGCCCTTGCTCCGGGTAAGATTCCTGCCTTTCGCCAGGAATCAAGCTCCCCTTCTTTTGCCGTCCCGGCCATATGTTTATAACGCTCGAGTTCGCCTTCACATAACTTTAAAGTGTACTGATTTTCCATATTGAGTAGTGCGGAAAAAGTGATTCAACGCCCCTGATATTATCATTATATAAATACAATCACGGCACTTGTTACAATTATATTAATGACAGCAAGGGGAAATAGTACCTTCCAGCCAAGGTTCATGATTTGATCATACCGGAATCTAGGGAGAGTCCACCTCACCCAAATAAACAGAAACAGTATTAAAAAAACTTTTCCAATGAAAACCAACGGGGGTAGGAACCAATATTTAACGATGTCAATACCAAACCAGCCGAAATAAGGTAGCAGATACCAACCGCCCAGGAATAGGGATACGATTAATGAGGAAGCAACAATCATGTGGGTATATTCAGCCATGAAAAACATGGCAAATTTCATGCTGCTGTATTCAGTATGGTAACCTGCAACTATCTCAGGCTCTGCTTCTGGGAGATCAAATGGCAAACGGTTTGTCTCGGCAAATGAAGAAACCAGAAATACTAGGAATCCAAGAATTTGTGGGAATACGAACCATAGTTTCGCTTGTGCTTGGACAATATCACCCAACTTTAGGGAGCCTGCAATTAATACAACGCCTAAAATTGAAAGTCCCAACGGAAGCTCGTAGCTTATCATCTGGGCTGCGGAGCGCAATCCGCCCAGGAGAGAGTATTTACTATTTGAGGCCCATCCGCCTAGGACCACTCCGTAGACGCTCAAAGAACCTATCGCGAAAACGTAGAGAAGACCTACATTGATGTCGGCTATTTGAAACTTTATGAAGGTAGGTTCCTTTAAGAGACCGAATAAAGACGTACTGAAACCTCCCCCTATTGGTATGACAGCAAGAGCAATAATTGCTGTTATAAACGAAAAAGCTGGAGCCATGACATACAGTATTTTATTAGCCCTTTCAGGAATTATATCTTCTTTAAAAATAAGTTTAAGTCCGTCGGCCAGGGGTTGAAGTAGGCCGAACGGTCCAACACGATTTGGTCCCAAACGGTCCTGTATGAATGCACTGATTCTTCTCTCCGCCAATGTAAGATATGCAACGAGGGTTAGAACAAGGAACAAAACCAGGGCGATTTTAACCAAAGAGATTCCAATTTCAGACCAGGGCATCTTCTATCCTTTTCCTTTGGAATTAAAATCAAATCATCTTTTGAATGCCGAAGGATCCGATCTTCTCAAAGCTAATTCCTTTGTATGAAGGGTATGCTTCGGCTAATTCAGACATAATTTGGGCTGGGGTTTCGTATTTAAAATAATCCCTGAGAAATTTTTTACCGATCATTGAGATAATTTCCCAATCTGGCTTGGCACTCCCAGGGGGTTGTATTGACTTTTTAATTCTTTGTACTCTACCTTGATCGTTTGTATATGTTCCACCCTTTTCATATGGGGTTGCGCCAGGGAGAATAACATGCGCCAGCTTTGCCGTTTCATTCAACTTAGAATCTTGGACCATTAACAACGAAAGTTTCGAGAGTGCCTCTGTAAGTTCTGCTTTCTCCATCTCGGGTATCAACTGAAATAGATCTTCTCCTATAGTGTAAAGTGCTTTAATTTTGCCTTCATATAAACTATTTATGAGACTTCTTATATCTTCTTCATTGGATACATTGAGAATGTCTCTAACCCCGGTGCTGTTCGGGAATGGATCGGAGCTTATCAGTCCAAATATTTTTTCGGCCTCAACATGGCCTGTTCTTGAAGTGATGCAATTAACATCTAAAATACTGCCAAGCTTTTTTAGCAGATAAAGCTCTTCGTTTGTAAGTATTGGAGATCCAATAAGAGCTATAAATTTTGAACCGTAATTCAGTATCTTAGAAATTTCTGAAGAGACAAAATCCATTGCAATTTCCCATGATGTGATTTCAAAGCCCTCACCTTTCCTGATGATGGGGTCCTTAAACCGTTTGCTCTCTTGAACATCTTTAAAGTTGTATCTGCCTCTATCGCATATCCAGTAGTTATTAACCTCGAGATTGACCCTTGGGCGAACCCTCGCGACTCGGCCCTTTCGAGGGTCAACACCTACAGTTGTATTGCAACCGTTGCTACAAAGGGGGCACACGGTATCTGTAAACTTCCAATACCAAACCCTTTCTTCGTGTAGCGTGTCCTTGTCAAGAAGTGCTCCCACAGGACAAAGATCAATTACGTTACCCGCTATTTCATTGTCTAGATTTTTACCCGGGAATACAACAATCTTCTTTCTGAATCCTCTATTATCGTAGCCGAGCTCATTGGTTCTACTTACCTCATCTGTAAACCTCACACATCTCGTGCACATGATGCATCGATTTGGGTCGTAAACTATTTTATCGCTAAGATAATACTTTTTTCTTACCTTCTTCTCATCGGGTCCATCAAATCTACTATAGCCGGGCCCGTGTTTGAAAGTGGTAAGCTGTAGAGGACATTCCCCTCCTTTGTCACATATAGGACAATCTAGTGGGTGGTTAATTAGTGTAAATTCAACAGTTGCTTTTCTCGCATTTATAGCTTTTTCGGAATTGGTTTTAACAACTAATCCCTCCCTAACAAATGTGTTGCAGGCGGGCATGACTTTAGGAACACCTTCTATTTCAACGAGGCATTGTCTACACTGTGCAACAATGCTCAAAGCAGGATGATAACAGAAGTGAGGAACATCTATCCCAAGACGAGCAGCAACCTGAATGAGGTTCAGTCCTTCCTCAACCTCAATTTCCTTTCCATCAAGTATGAGTTTTGGCATGGGAGTCCCTTATAACTGCGTAGATGAGAATTGTATCTGACTATGTTTTATAAGCAAGTGTGGAAATTTGGGGATTAATGAACGTTAAAGCGTATAATTAAGCCTTTTTAAATAGTTAAGAATTGTATTTTTAACTTTCTGCTTTTTGTTAAACGTTTTTTCCTTGTTTGTTCTCTTCTTCTTTAGTATTATGTTGATCAGTTTTTACCTCACTCTCCTCAAACTCTGAATCAATAGTCTGCCTCAGCTCATCCTTAGCCCGTTGAAGATCTCTCATGGTTCTTCCAATTGTTCTTGCAACCTTCGGAATTTCTTTCGGACCTAGAACTAGGAGGGCAATTAATAGTATTATGAGTATTTCGCTTGTTCCGATTCCAAACATAGAATAATCTTATATATTTATTTTTATTCTGAACTAAAGTATAACATTTATAAATCCTGTTCGATAAGTTATAGTCAAGATTCATCTGGTTTAAGTAAATAGATTTATGGCAACTAAATTTTATTTGTCTAATCCTATTAATTAAAGTATTAATTCCAAATCTGAAAAATAATTCAGGGGGGATTATTCTATGAAGGCGATAATGTATCATGAATTCGGCGGTGTTGAGGTTTTGAAATACGAGGACGTCCCGGATCCTGAGATAGGTGATGATGATGTATTAGTCAAGGTGAAAGCTGTTTCATTAAACCAATTGGATCTACGCCTGAGGTCGGGTAAATCGCCAAGACCCATTGATCTCCCTCATATTGGCGGTGTGGATATTGCTGGTGAAGTCGGAGCGGTAGGGAAAAATGTTAAGGATCTAAATTTAGGGGCTCGTGTTGTAATAGATCCTACTGTGAAGTCAGATGGTCCTCCTAAAATTATAGGAGTAAACCTATATGGTGGACTTGCAGAGAATGTAAAAGTCCCAGCAAGGAATGTTGTGCCTATACCCGATGATCTTTCATATGATGAAGCTTCAACACTTCCAATTTGTTACGTTACTGCGTGGTATGGGCTTCATGAAAGAGGAGGGCTTAAACGTGGTGAAACTATCCTCGTTCATGCTGCGGGAAGCGGTACTGGGAGCGCAGCGGTTCAAGTAGCAAAACTCTCAGGTGCTAGAGTGATTGCTACGGCAGGCACTGATGAGAAGTTGTCAAGCGCCAAGAAGATTGGGGCGGACGAGACTATAAACTACAGTAAATCGGATTTTATGGAAGAAGTGAGAAAGGTGACCGATAATAGAGGTGTTGATGTCATTTTCGATCAAATCGGGGCCTCGGTATGGGAAAAGAATTTACTTACCCTCGCTCCCAAAGGCAGGCTTCTATTAGTAGGTGTTGTCGGCGGAGGATCTTCTACGATAAATTTAGGACCTGTAATTGTTAAGGATATCTCAATTTTAGGAGTAACTGTGTTTAACGCCCCTCGAAATAATCTTATAAATGTAATAAATTTGGTATCTCAAAAAACCATTAGCCCGGTTATAGATAGAACTTTTCCTTTAAAAGAGGCTGCTTCAGCACAGAAGCTTTTAGAAGACCGAAACCAGTTTGGAAAGGTCGTTTTACATCCATAAGTAGTATCGGTTTTCTCTATCAATGCTGGATTAACCGGGAAGGTGACCAGTCCCTTCGTCATTTTCAGGACAGGCAGGCCGTTTTTCATAGTGTCACGAGCGAGACTCGGGACTTAACCCTAATGTACAGTGTACTATAAATTAATAAATTTAACTTGCTAGAATTTCGGCGATCTTTGGGAATATATATTCGGCAACGTCTCTGCGTGACCCCCCGCCAGTAATTACCAGATATCTGCCTTGACATAGCTCTTCAGCGCATTTCTTGACTACTTTAACAAGGTCTATGAAAAATTCCTCTGTCAATCCAATGTCACCATAGTCACCCTGGCAGGTGTCGTGTCCGAGAAAATGAATTATCATTTCAGGCTTGAATTTATTAACTCTCGGAATAAATTGATCTTTAACTAAATTTAAATAGTCTTGGTCCGTTGAGCTCCATCCCACTCCTACACAAACGTTTGTGTCGCTAACGAAATCCGAATCACAGAAACAAAAATGTAGTAATGAATGGTCATTTTTAAACATCTCTCTATCTCCATCTCCGTGATGACAGTCTGTATCGAGTAGGGCAAACCTATTTACACCTGAAGTTTTTCTCGCACTGAATACCGATGGAGCAACGCAGTTTATATAAGTTCCACCCCAGGCCGACGTAGGCCCGGCATGGTGGCCAGATGCGCTGTTAAATAAAAGTCCGTTTTTTAGCTCTCCACTCGTTATTTTATTCGTTGCCTCTACGCAAGCACCGACCGAATAGAATGCATTTTTTCCATAAGTTCTGTTCTTTAGGTTTTCAATCATGTTTGGCGTATGAAATTTCATTATTAGATCGTCTGAGACAGGCTCGTGCTCGAACAGTTCAACATTTGAGAGTTTTAATACCCCTTCGAGTAATTCAGGAAAGTTTATGAACTTAGGCCCAACAACCGGGCCCGGGCTTGTCTTAAATATATGGCTATAGAAAATCCCTGTTGACATATTTTTTCATTGCCTTGTTATTCCTTTTTATAATGAGATAATATATAAGTTATAGGGCTATGCACTTGACTGAAGTTGTCCTATATCTAGTGGTTCACTTTTCAGAACGACCACCTGCAATGTTGCTTATCAAAACGGGTGGAACTTCGAGAGATTGTTTAACAAGGCGATAAAACAATTTGCCTCTGGATTTGGAGGTTCTACGGTTAAAACGAAAAGTAAACTCATCCAGGTAATAATCCAG
>JALLOG010000519.1 GCA_027717645.1 Desulfobacterota bacterium AH_259_B03_O07 | reverse complement strand
AGATAAGGATGGCCCCGGATTCAAATACAGCGAAATCATCCTCATCATGATCGACTATAGTCGGGATCCGACCGTTGGGATTTAGCCTCAAGTATTCAGCTTTCTTTTGCTCCATCTTTTGAAGTTTAAGATGAATCACATTATAAGGAAGTGCCAATTCTTCTAAAATAATGGAAGCCTTCCTACCATTGGGAGTTGCCGCTGTATAAAGATCGATCATGATACCTCCGAATTTGCCAAATGATTTTATGAATTCCGACAAACTATAATTCTAACAATGTAGCACCTGTTTCCCAAATAGAGATAAATAATTAGACCTATACGCATGAAGAGATGTAGCGGAGACCTTCAGGTCTCCAAGTGGGGATGGACAGACCGCTTATCGATTTCTTTAATAATCCCAAATTATGCGTTAA
>JALLOG010000518.1 GCA_027717645.1 Desulfobacterota bacterium AH_259_B03_O07 | reverse complement strand
ATAATAACAGTTCAGATTAAAACAATAAAGTAAGTATCAAATGATGGGAATGTAGAACTTTGGTGAGGATTAAATCAGTTATATAATACAATAAAAAGCCCCAAGGCTTTTACAACTCTGGGGCAAGTATCATAACCCATGGCACCTAATAAAAGAAACAGAAACTGTATTATAAGTATAACCCCTGTTTGAACTTAATGATAAGGACAAAATTAAAAGGGATTTGGTAGAGTATTAATTTTTTTACTTGAAATATAATACAAAAGTCTAGTATACAGATTTATAAAAATTAGATACACTAAAAAAGGGTGATTAAAAGTACATGGATATAATTCGTTAGAAGAAATGGAAAAAGAATATAATTTCTACGACTTGACATTTCTCTCAATAATTATTGCTGGTTTTCTTGTAATTATG
>JALLOG010000517.1 GCA_027717645.1 Desulfobacterota bacterium AH_259_B03_O07 | reverse complement strand
CTCTCGAACACCATCAATTCCAACCTGTCTGTAATTACAGGGCCCCAATATCTCTTCCTTAAAATTGTTAATAGATTCTCTTTCGAGATCATCTCTGTCACCAGCTATCACTCGGGTTTTTGACCCTCCGGCATCTATTCCTATTGCTTTCATAGTTTTTACATGAACCAGTATTCGATTCGTATATATTATGCTTACAAAGACTGAACATGTTAATCAGATGGGAGTAACTTTATTTACTTAATTTATTTAATTTACTTAATTTTTTTAACACTACATAGAACAAGGTTAGGGAAGAGTGTAAGATATGCGAATAAATTGACCGTGTTTAAGTTTTGAATCCACATATTGACAAATTATACCTTATGTTATACATTGTATAACATAGAATATTTTATAACAACGAGGTGATCAATATGA
>JALLOG010000516.1 GCA_027717645.1 Desulfobacterota bacterium AH_259_B03_O07 | reverse complement strand
TAAGAAACAACCATCCCTGGTGTTTCTTTTGTGAGTGTGAGAGTTTGTTGGATGATCCCAGGGGTCAAGAAACGAATGGAGGGAGGAGCTCTAAAAAGAACATATCCTAGGAGATTGCAGGAGCGCTGAATAGGGTGGATGTGTTGACCAGTATTTCACCTGGCAGACAATGTAGGATAGCCCCTCGATTGCAAACGATTGATCTTGAAAATCTGTTTAAGTCTCAAGTTCTTATCAAGAAAAGGATAGCCTTCAATAGTTATTGATTTCTTCCATGAATTCTGTATTATAGGAAGCCAAGATTAATATTAAGGGAGGAGGGATAGCAAAGAATCCGGGACTAAGTGACAAATAACAACTCACCTATGGTGAACAGGTTGGAGTTACAAAGAAATCGGCCAATCAGGTGCTGGATGACCTTAGGAA
>JALLOG010000515.1 GCA_027717645.1 Desulfobacterota bacterium AH_259_B03_O07 | reverse complement strand
TTATTGCACAAACTAAATCGATATGAATTTAACACCTGAAAACGTTTCAAAACGATATATTGAATCTTGGAAGCAGACCTATATACCTCATAAACGTGTAATATCTCCTTATTTAAAGGGAAGAGAAATAAAAGCTATAAGCAAATTTTTCGGATTCAGTAATGCGCTTACTGTAAGTGCAATAATCGATTTTTTACTAAATTTTGGTTGTAACCTTAATGAATTTAGTGAACAGCATAAGTTTTTGTTTTCTTTACTTAAGATTTGTCTTGGTGAGCATGATCCAAATTTGATCGATAGGCATAACATCACGCCTGGTATTTTTTATGAGGAAAGGGACAAGATCATCGTCAATTCAATTTTGGATATGAGAAAAAAGGGACAGCCTGTCGGCGACTTGGAATTGCGTGAATATTTAACTCAAAACGA
>JALLOG010000514.1 GCA_027717645.1 Desulfobacterota bacterium AH_259_B03_O07 | reverse complement strand
GTGCCACTTCTCTTAAGGTCTTTCAGCACGTTTTCGAATACCAAATTGGGCTCAGATGCACGCTCTTCAAATGCGGCCAAATCTTCTTCATCCTCTGCGAGGCTTAGTTTGACAGCTTCGTTTACCAGGTCTGATATGGATCGATCTGTCTCCGCTGCTTTTAGCCGCAGAACCCTATGAATATCGGGATTGAAATAAATAGTTGCTCTTTTCTGTGTTCCTTTCATATTATAAATTTATGGGTAAAACGCTGAAACGTCAAGACGTTTAATTATTCTTGCCATTTCGAACACTTCGGCATAGCTCAGCCTAGGCTCCACAAGAAATCTTTCCTCTAACGTCATCCCGGAAATGAGTAATCGGGAATCCACAACCCTCATGTCATCGCGAAGGACAACGCCCTGTGGCGATCTCATCCTTTAAATAAAGGG
>JALLOG010000513.1 GCA_027717645.1 Desulfobacterota bacterium AH_259_B03_O07 | reverse complement strand
GTGCAATAATATTCTTGCGCATTTGCACAAAATAATCAAGTGAGAGTATAATTGAACATAAATGCAAATTCTTGATGGAGGTTGCAAAAAATGCAATTAGAAGACAAGAAACTTTTGAGTTTTAGAGAAGCTGCTGTGTATCTTGGAATTTCTGAAGCAGCTCTCAGGAAACGGAGGTTCTTAGGTCAATTGCGAGGACTAATTAGACTTGGAGGTCGCCTATATTTTGACAAGTCAAAATTGGATAAATTCGTCGACAATTTGGAAATTAAGAACAATTCAATCCCAACTGAAAACACCGAGGAACGATGAAGGATATAAACAAGCTAAACCTTATTTCGCCACCTAATAATAAATCCTTACCTCTAATTATTCTCCCCCAATTTGTGTTCAATAGACTGCATATGATCTCGGTTCTAGGGGTATTCCTGTTCAAA
>JALLOG010000512.1 GCA_027717645.1 Desulfobacterota bacterium AH_259_B03_O07 | reverse complement strand
CGGTCCTACTTCTCCTGGTTCTGTTTCCCCTGGCACCGGCTCTGTTTCTCCAGATGCAATCCAGGGCCTACCGGATTTTCCAGACTTTATGGTAACTCCCCGTGAAGACTTAAATCCGTTTGGGCTATCGACTTTAGGAAAAAGTACGGAAACTGACTATATTGATCCGCTAGGTACCTTAGGAACAGACAGGAAGAGACCCAGTAATATCGAAGTCAATAGTCCTAGAGAAAGAATTCCATCTGAAGAAGATGTTAATCAAAATAAGGATAATATCCTTGGTGGTTCACCCGAAGTTGTGGCTGAAACTCAAAGTTCTGTCGGCGAAAGTTCTTCTTTTCGTAGCGCTAAGAAAGGTGGAATCTACACCTGGACTGATGACGAAGGGATTTTACACGTTACAAACGAACTAGGATCTGTACCACCTGAGTATCAGCAGCAATTC
>JALLOG010000511.1 GCA_027717645.1 Desulfobacterota bacterium AH_259_B03_O07 | reverse complement strand
TGAGGACTAGGCTCTAAAATAGAGGCAAGAATAGGTAGGATATTTTAAGAGTGTAGTGCTCCCCTTATGTCAAGCAGCGTTTAAATGTGAAGTATGATTTTTGTAATAGTCCTCTTTCGCCTGAATCGGTGTGCGGTATCCATGTGCTGAATGAAGGTAGCTCCTGTTGCCTTTTATACAACATTCTTAGCACAAAAGGTCACAAAACATAACCCAAAACAGAGAAACGGGGTTATAATTTATATAGAAGCAGATTAGATGTCATGGGTTTTGATGTTTGCCCCAGGGTTCAACCTCCCTAATGCTGGGGCTTCTTGTTACTCTCAAACCACCAACTCATCCCGACTCGTAGTATACGATTGGCAAGAGCTATAATTCTTGAGATATAATATAAAAAAGGTTTATGCATAAAATGGGTTTATATTCTGGAAGCGATTGTATCGTTTTGC
>JALLOG010000510.1 GCA_027717645.1 Desulfobacterota bacterium AH_259_B03_O07 | reverse complement strand
ATTGACGCTTTTGCTATACTCGCGTTGCTTGAAAAAGAGAAGGGATATGAAACTGTAAAGGATCATCTCGAAAGAAGCAGTAGGGGCAAAATAGAAGCCTACATGAGCCTTATCAACTGGGGAGAGGTCTATTACACACTTATAAAGAAAGGAAAAACCGTGGATGCCGAGGAGCTTTGGGAAGCAAGGGGTGATTACCCTATTGCTTTCATAGAACCTACGGTAAGGAGAATAAGGATTGCTTCTAAAATCAAGGGTTCTTACCCTGTCTCATTTGCGGATGCGTTTTGTATATCTTTGGCTATTGAAATTGACGCTAAAGTGATTACCGGCGACTCTGAATTTCGAGAGGTAAGTGGATTAGAATTGATTTGGATCTGAGTTTGATATGTGTGATCCAGAAATAATAGCCGCGATTCTTGAAGAATTAGGATACGTGGACGAAAAGAA
>JALLOG010000050.1 GCA_027717645.1 Desulfobacterota bacterium AH_259_B03_O07 | reverse complement strand
AAGCATAGAGGCCTTGGTCTTCAACTATCGGATATCATTCAGGAAGGGAACATGGCTCAATAACAGCAGTTGAAAATTTAAAATTATCATTCACTAATTCCCGACTTTTAATATCAAATTTTCTGCGCCAATTACCCGATTCTTCCTCTATCAACTTTTTAACGGCCAACCTTCTACCAATTATATCAAGAATTTTCTTTCAACGGGTCGTAAAACATGTATCCCAATGATTTCTGCGTCAAAGGTTTTCGCAAAGAGCTTTGCATATTTTAAAGCATCATTAGACTCTTTCGATCCATCGGTTGCCCAAAGTATCTTACCTACAATCATTCTTATACAATCTTCCTTAATTGCTTTCATAAAACATGAACTTAAACATACCAATTTTTTTAACTTCTTTTGTCTTGATTTGGTCTATTGCAAAAAGTAGACCAATAACCTTTATTTAGGCACACAATACCATAAGAAAAACAAACAACCCATTAGTTATATTAAATAATCAACAAATATTTTGTTTTAATTTTGTGGGTTTTGAATTAATTTCTTTCCTTCTTCTAATCTTAATGTAAAAGATTAATTAAAGATATATTTATCTCTGTAAGATTTTCTGAGAATTGACAACACACTTTAATCAATAAAAAAAAGGAATTCAGCTTGAATCCTTCTTGCATGTGTATGATTTTAAAAATATAATTAATAAGTGAGTGCGAAATATAGATGAAAAAACTTCTAAGCCGTGGGTCGGGGGTTCGAATCCCTCTGGGCGCGCACTACTAAACCCCTTTATTTTCAGGGGCTTTTTGCTTTTCAACCATTTTCGCTTATAATACCTTTCTAACAATATTCTAACATTAGGAGCAGCTATGGCATCATTAGCGCAAAAAAAGAAAACAAGGTATGGAGTTTTTAGGATAGACGGAAGGCAAAAGTGGGTTAAGATATGCAAGGTTTCTAAAACATCCTAGAAGTTGCGGAATGAGTGTAAAGCCACACAATCCTGCCAAACTAGCTCAAAGCACTTTATCCTTCATGGAGGATTGGTTGTCCGAGTACTTTGAGAGAGAAGTTATAGAATACGTGATGCCCATCGTAGTCTAGGACTCGCAAGTCGTCTGTCTGATACAGGTCTCCCATGATTACATTAAAATGAGTTCCGTATTTTTCTTTAACCTTATCCACAGGAACTTCATATGCGATGAACTTTTTGATCCCCTTTGAGTTCAACTTGTCAACTAATTGTGGATCAGTAAGGGTGTCATAGGAAGTCAATATAAGAATTGGTCCTGAGCCTGTAAAAAAAATACCTGCCTTCATGGCACACCCCCTGATTTTGTGGAGACTCACCAAATATAATTATTATAACTGACTATAATGTCCCAATATATATATACTTGCCCTATCTAAAATCCTGTAATTTCCTGATTTGATCTGTAAAAGTTCAGACACATATGAGACAGTATTAATAAGAAAACGGGGGTAAACTAGAGAGAGGTTGTTACCCTCTTACATCTCTCACAAGTAGTGTGCTTATACTGGGAAAGAAAATAGGGATGTTGTAAGTCGTAGTAAGAGTAATAATAATGGTTGCTTAAAAAAAGTCTATGCTGTTTACCTCCCTCCTCCTTATGTTTTGGCTTTTACTTAACTGCATGGAGCGTGCCAATTCAAAGGGCATATAGGTAAGTATATGAAACCCCTTAAAAAGGTTTTCAAGAATTCCCGATTGACTATTAAATGTGGAGACTATAAGCGTCATTAGCGATATCAGCCAAAATAGAGACTGTGACAACCAATTAGGATGATAACAGCACTTATCCTTGAGTTTATGGCTTGGGGGGATTTCAAAACAATATTTCCAAGGATTTATTGATGGTCAGAGAGAAAGTTTTGGTATGACATGGGCTTATTTTTTGCGAGTTAATGGGAACAAGAATGGTTTATGCATAAAGTGAGATGAACTAGACTGTTTTTTTATCTGAGAAGATCTCATAAGGAGGAGATTTTATGAGAATTTATAAATTGGTTTTAATCATTCCCATAGTGCAATTATTAACAGTAGCCATTGGATGTGATAGTGATGATAACAGATTATTATATAGACATTATAGATAAAAATTATTGGTGATGTTTGATTTAACGATGATTTTTTCACAATTTTCACATGAAAAAGATAAAACATTTTACACCTCGTATTACTCCAGAAATTTAAATTTCATGGAATTAATTGGAATTACGAAGCTCCCTAAATTATTTGCATATGCGTAGATATTTAATCAGATTATTGAAATAATAAATAATAATGGGCTAATATAGGAGATAATTGTTGTGCAATTGCGAAGAAAAACCTTGACATTTCTTTTAAGGACATTATATTATATCTATCTTAATTATAAGGAGGCTTTAAAAATGGCTGAAAAAAAAGAGACACATCAGGTAAAGGACTTTACTGACCCGGTAAAAGAATTTGGTGGGTCGGTAAAGGAAAATTACCTAAACGGCTTTGACTTCGCCCTTTCACTTTGGGAAGAAAATGTAAAGGCATTAAACAATCAAGTTGATTATTTGCTTAATGCTGAAAAGGAATACGCTAAAACAGTAAAAGAATTCTCTTCCAAGCTCCCAAAGGAATTTGGTCCGATTGGAAATGGGAACACAAAGGTAATCGAAGAGGGAGTTGATCGCATAGTAGCTTTTCAGAAAGAATATGTTAATACAATAGGAAGTATTTCTGATAAGCTAACAAAGGTAACCAAAGATCTCACTCACAAGAACATTGAGAAAGCTTTTTCCCTTTTTGACGATTATCTCAGTTCGGTGAGAGTTTAATTCTATTGAGAGTGGATTGTTAAACCACCTTAGATAAGGTTTTAAATAGAACATTCGGACTGTGCTTATTATACAAAGCCTTTAAATAAGGTTTATAAGCTGAGATATAAATTCAAAGTTCTGAATCAGTCAGATTATCCAACGAGCAGCATAGAGGATCAGGCCGTTGATAGATAATTTATAGAATTTATTATCCCGTCACAAGTGATAAAACTATGTCAGCTATTGAGACGTAGGTATTCCTACTAAGTCATAGTTGGGACGAGAAAATGAGTAGTGAAAATCTTGAAACGATTTTTAAACCTGAATCCATTGCAGTTATTGGTGTAAGCAATAGGGACGGGAGTGGTGCAGACGCCCTTTTTAAGAACCTTACAAACGGAGGATTTCGTGGAAAAATCTACGCAGTAGATCCAAAGTTTGACGAACTTTTTGAGCAGAAAATATACAAATCCGTAAGTGAAATAGATGAAGATGATATCGATTTAGCGATAATAAACAAACCTATAGAAAAAGTCCCATCTATTATTAGAGAGTGCTCAGAAAAGGGAATAAAGGGTGTAATGGTGACTTCTGCAATTATTAATGGTACTGGAAAGAAATGGGGTCGAATAAAAGAGAATATAATTTCTGAGGCTAGGCGTGGGGGAATAAGAGTCATAGGTCCTGAGAGCCGATCTTTTTTTATTCCACATTTGGGAATTAACGCCAGTTTTTCGTCTACTGCACCGCCTAAGGGGAATTTAGCTTTTATCTCTCAGGGTGGGACGTTAAGTTCTACGATTATGGATTGGGCGTGTAATGATAAAGTTGGATTTAGTCATATCGTTTCATTGGGAGACATGGCGGATGTGGATTTTGGAGATGTGATTAATTACTTGGGTGATGATAATAAAGTAAGGAGCATACTTCTCTATGTAGAATCGCTGACCGATGTTAAAAAATTTGTAGGTGCTGCGAGAAGCGTTTCACGAGTAAAGCCGATCATCGCATTAAAGGCCGGAAATAAAAGGCTAGGCAAGTGGTCTGCCAGATACATTTCAGAGACACTAACAAATGAAGATGACGTATATAGCTCATTATTCAGACGAGTTGGGATTGTACGGGTTGATACTTTACAGGAACTATTTAATGCTGCATCATCACTCTCTAAACAACCACGTCCACCAAATCAAGACATCGCTATTATAACCAATTCAGCTAGTACGAGTCTTATGATAACTGATGCAATAGCAAAAAAGCGTGAGGTTGAACTTGCGACACTTAGAGAGGAGACAATTAAAGAATTAGAACTTAAGCTTCCAGAGTACAATAAAATTCAAAACCCTATCAACTTGGGACTTGAAGCAACACCTTCGATGTATTCAAGGACCCTTGAGGTGTTTCTTGGCGCCAAAGAGGTTGGTGGAGTGATAATAATATTTACCCCTCAGGCAGTAACACGCGCATCTGATGTCGCAACAGCAATTTCTGAAATTTTACAATCCAATACAAAACCGGTTTTTGCTGTTTGGATGTGTGGGGACATAGTTGACGAAGCGAGAGATATTCTAAATGCGGCTGGTATTCCCACTTTTAGGATTCCTGAAGAGGCGATAGAAGCGTTTACCAATATGTACTCCTACACATACAACCTGAGACTTCTACAGGAAACTCCAAAGCATATCGAAGGCATGTTTGAAAAAAAGAGGGCAGAATCCGTGATTAAAAGCTTATTAATGGAGAAAGAAAGCGAAATTCCCTCAGACCTTGAATCAAAAACGATAATCTCAAGTTATGATATCCCCGTAAATCACACAGAAATTGTAACCACATCTTGGGAAGCTACAAAAGCATCGAAGGATATTGGTTTCCCTGTAGTTCTAAAGATACACTCTCCAAACATAATGCACAAATCTAATATAGGTGGATTAACACTGAATTTAAAATCAGAATCAGAAGTATTCGATGCATTTAAACGAATAATTTCAAATGTAAAACGTTTTAGGCAAGATGCAAAAATTCTTGGTGTTTCAGTACAGCCCATGATAAAGGAAAGTGGCTTCGAATGTGTACTTAGCGCCAAAAAAGATCCAGATTTTGGACCAATTATATTTTTTGGTGCTGGAGGGATGATGACAGAATTTATAAATGATGTGGCAACAGCAATTCCTCCACTTAACTCAACCTTGGCAGTTAGGCTTTTGGAGAAAACTAGAATCTTTAATCTCCTATCAAAAGGGTTCTGTAGTATCCCCCCAGCAAATATTGATGAGCTAGTAAAGGTCATTGTGAACTTTTCAGAGCTTATTGCTGATTTCCCCGAAATTTCAGAGGTCGATATAAACCCACTATACGTTAGAGGCGATTCTATACTTGCTTTAGATACACGTATTAAAGTTACGAGAACAGTTGAAAAATCCCCTCAACATCTCATAATTACACCATATCCGAGTAATTATGAGAGTTACCACACCTTAGAAGATGGAACAGTCGTACTTCTGAGGCCCATAAAGCCAGAAGACGAACCGCTTATTCTCGAACTTTTTAACACATTCTCAGAAGAAACCATAATTGCCAGATTCTTTCATTTAAGGAAGATTACAACCCATGAACAGTTAGTACGCTTCACACAAGTTGATTATGACCGTGAAAGTGCGATAATCGCTGTGTGTCAACCTCCGGGTAGAGAAAGAATTCTAGGCATTGGACAGGTTATTTTCGAGCCAAAAGAAGATAAAGCAGAATACGCAGTAGTCGTTGGTGACCCATGGCAAGGAAGGGGCTTAGGAAACAAACTCATGGATGCATGTATATCAATTTCGAAAGCGAAGGGAGTAAAGCTTCTTTGGGGAGAAATCATTCCAGAGAATGAACACATGAAGAAACTTGCCAGCAAAATGGGCTTTGCAATCAAGCAGAGAGAAGATTCTATGTACACTGAATTAGAATTAAATGGCTCTTAATGTCCAAATAGAAGGGCCGACCTTCGGTATATTCACTCAACGTGATCTTCTCGCCCGTGTTGTGGCTGAAGGAAAGGACCTAACTAAAACAAAGATTAAAGATGTTATGTCAGAGAGTATTAAATGTGCTCAATCAGAAGATACCGTTGATGATGTTCTAAGGGTAATGTATGAAGAGAATGTACGTTATTTACCTGTGATGGACAAAAGAAAATTAGTTGGGATTATATCAACGGCAGATTTGTTTAAGTACTCTTTTAGAGGGTCTGAGGCATACAAAGAAGAAGTTATTTAATTCAATAGTCATAAAATCCGTTTCCTGTCTTTCTCCCTAACCAACCGGCTCGAACCATCTGCCTTAGCAGTGGTGCGGCACGATATTTTGAATTCTGAAACTCATTATAGAAAACACCGATTGCATCTAGCGTCACATCTAACCCTATAAGGTCTATCAAAGAAGTGGACCAATCGGTTGATTCGTACCAAGCTTCATCGCTTTATCTATATCCTCTGCACTCCCTACCCCATCCTCGAGTGCATATACTGCCTCATTGAGCATTGGAATTAATATCCTGTTCACAATAAATCCTGGGATAAATGACGAGTTACTTAGTTAATAGTTGGTTGATACTCACCTTACACCGTAAAAATAATGGTATATAGCTTAAAACATTGACTCAATATATTATATTTTCAAAGATTATACATAAAACTAATTCTAAATATTTATCAGCTGTTCTCCTTGTAGACTTTTCCAAAACAGTAGCGATTTCCGTAGCAATGGATAATGTAAGTATTTTTAGGGTGATGTAAATTGCTTTCATTTCTTAATGAGGACTTTTAGCATTCCTGAATCCAACGGTCTTGAAATCTAAAAGCCGATATTGTTTAGCTAGTAATAGTACGACATATAATCTTGGTACTTTGCATTGATACTGCACAGGTCTTTTTCTGAAAAAACTAAGGTCATATCATATTTAATGAGGTGCATTAGAAGATTAAATACCATTGTCAATTTAAAAATTTTTAGCCACCTGGACATCAAATACCTGGGGGCGCTTTGGGTATGCGTATGTGTTTTACAAAGATTGATGTCCATAAGGAAATAATCAAATATAGTGACCTTGCTGAGCGGATCTAGTGACTCCATGATTTTGCTAAAGAAATCTCAGGCTAGTGCAACAATAAAATTCCTATCAATTGGTTTCAAATTTGAAACCTTTAAGCTATGGGATAGAATAAAGGAAGAACAATTAAACAAATAAAAATTAGTCAAATGCAAGAATCCTTTTCTAAGAATATTTTAAGAATTATTTGGGATTTAATGAAATCATTGCACAAGATATAAGTTATTGCACTAAAATATTTTGAATATATTCAGCCAGTTAAAAGAATATACAGTATTTACAGGGGGATATGAATCTGAATTAAAACTTCTAAGCCGTGGGTCGGGGGTTCGAATCCCTCTGGGCGCGCATTAGCTCAATGGTGGGTGTAGCTCAGCCAGGTTAGAGCACTGGGTTGTGGCCCCAGAGGTCGCCGGTTCAAGTCCGGTCACCCACCCAGTAATAATAGTCTGCCCTTGAATAAGGCTTTTCAACCATGTAGTAGATCACAATAATAAAATCGATTGTCTCTGAGGACGATGTCCCCCTTAGAATGCAGGATCGGATCCTTGAAAATCGGCCCATCATATACAAATGAATGGAACTCACCATTTTCACCGCAGGGATCAACCTCAGCGGGGAGGTCAGATAAAAATTGGTCGTTATATTCTCTACCTGAGAATGATTGATCAATAGCTTCGGAGTCAATACAAGTGATAACTGCTTTAAATCCCAAGTCTATAAATTGTCTAGCAAGTTTTTGAGACGCTCTTTTCCAAATCGGGAATACACCCTTCATCCCAATTTTTTTTAGAAGATCCTCCCTATACTTTTTCACATCCTCCAAAAAGATTTCTCCAAAAACCACTGAGTTTATGCCTCGTTCAGAATGGTTTATGAGGACCTCATTCAACTTAGATTCATATTCATTGTTGGACGCATTTTTTGAAATTAGAATCCTTTCTAAAGGTAAGCCTATAGATTTGGCTTGTTGCTCAACGAGGGTTGTTCGAATTCCGTGCATGCTGACCCTGTTATATTGATCCGTTATCGTTGTGATCAGTGCTATTATGTTGAAATTCTCGCTTTTATTTATTTCGTAAAGGGCTAATGCACTATCTTTACCACCGCTCCAGGACAAAAGAACTCTTTCAGGCATTGTTAACTCCCTGATATTAAAGTTTAGCGACTCGAAAATAATATTCGAAGCTGATCTTTGAGACAACTGTGGGTTACTAATCGAATTTGGAAGTCAGAAGTCAGGATCGAATATATAATTATATATAAAGATGCAGAAACAGACAGCAAAAAACGTTAAATCAATTCTGGCTTGTATCCCCTGACTCCTGATTTCTGGTGAATCTGTAGGAGCGGCTTCCAGCCGCGATTATATCGCGCCAAGATGGCGCTCCTACTGTTATTGGCTGTAACGTTTCTATGACCATTATAACTATGTCATACGTTGATATTGTGTAAAATAAATTGATCTCGATATGTAGTTCATAATTTCACCTGAGTGAAACACTCAACTGATATTATGTATAAAAAACTAATTCGTCCCATACTTGATCGATTAGATTCTGAGACCTGGCATGACATCGCTCGTGAAGCACTTCATTTTGCAGAAGTATCACCTTTTACCCTTAAGTTGTTAGAAATATTCGCATATAGGTCGAAGCGTTTCAAGGATGATAGGCTGCGAGTTTCACTCGCAGGGGTAGAACTTGAGAATCCCCTTTTGGTGGGTGCAGGTTGGGATAAAGCTGGTCGTGCCGTGAGGGGGCTGTGGCAGTTGGGTTTTGCAGGTGTTGAAGTAGGATCGGTTCTGGAATACCCTCAGCCGGGAAATCCCAAGCCAAGGCAGTTCATGCTATCGCCTGGAGTTGCTTTGAATTGGCTAAGTTTTAACACCCCAGGAATGGATACTGTTGCGAGAAATCTCGATAGATATAAAGAAAGCGGGATAACAATCGGATTAAGCATCGGTATAAACAGTTATGTTGATGCAAAAGATTCCCCACGGGCCCATGCAGTTGTGGCTGATGGATTATACGAATACGCCGACTATTTTGTGGTTAATGTCAGCTCACCAAATACGCCGGGACTTAGAGAACTGCAGGAAAAAGGTTTAATCACTGATATAGTTCAGGCTGTAGATCAAGCAATGATAGATAAGGGGGGTAAAAAACCTTTATTCGTCAAAATAGCTCCGGAATTAAATAACAAGGTACTTGACGACATTATCGAGGTGGTGATTGATCACGGTGCTACCGGAATAATTGCTGCAAACACAGCGGACATCCCTGAATTGAAGGCAAAGTATGGGGATAAATGGAGAAACGTTAAGGGTGGTTTAAGCGGTGATGATAAGGATTTTAGAAAGATGACAACAGATAAAGTCGCCTATATCTACAGGGAAGCTGGCGATAAGCTAGAGATTATAGGCGTTGGAGGAATTAAAGACACTGAAACAGCTCTTGAAAAAATTAAGGCAGGTGCAAGTGTTCTCCAAATTGTCACCGGTATTCGCGGAGAAGGAACTGCTTTGCCTGGAAGAATCAACAGGGGCATTGTCGAGTACATGGTAAGAGAGGGCATCAATAGTTTAGATGAAATAGTCGGAGTAGATGTCAAGAGATAAAATTTAATGTAGTTTCCAAGTGCAATAATGGGAACTCACGTGGATAAGGTTTTCATTATATATAGTTTATTTTTTTCTTTCTTTGTCTTGATACAAAGAAACAAAAATCAAGGCTGCCCAAAAATTTAGCTAAAAATCGTACACTCCGGCTAAAAAATTTGAATTCACCCCCAACCCGCAAATTTTTTTTTACGTCTTCGTTTCTGATTTTTTTAACGCAATTTTTGGAATGCCAATTAAAACCTTTTCAAAATGAAGAGGATTAATGAAAAATAGAATAATATTGAGATAGTAAAAATTTTGTCCATCAATTATGCGACATCTACAGGAATGACAAAATTAGAGGATTGAAGTCCTACGCTACACAAGATATTTTTATGAATTTAGCTGCGATCTTGAGATTGCCATGATAAAGCCATAAAATAATCGCGGCTAGAAGCTGCTCCTACCGTCGTCGCTTTTATTATTGGCCAATTCTCGGTTAGGTCATAAGTCCCCTCGACCAAAGCTCGGGACAGGCTTAGTCGTGACTAAGAAATGCCGACCAGTAGGGCTGGTGGGCCACCCGTTTGTGAATCCCACTCAAGTTCTGTAGTGTGCGTTTATCTTTAAATATTCCATTGTTATATCGCTTGCAATGACAAAAGAACTGGAGTTACCGTTTTTAAGATTTAGAGTGATATTAAATTTTGGCTTTTTGACAACGTGTTTGAATTTTTTTTCACTCAAAATGGCCACACCATTTCTTAAAACCTTGTAATTTCCAAAATGTAAGTCTACTTTTTGAGGATCAAACTTTATTCCGGCTCTACCGGCAGCGGCTATAAGTCGTCCCCAATTTGGATCTTCCCCATAAAACGCTGTTTTTACTAATAGTGAAGTTCCCAGCGTTCTCGCGATTTTATTCGCTTCATTCTCATTTTTCGCACCTTTTACCGTAATCTTTACAACTTTGGTTGCGCCCTCTCCGTCTCGCACTATCATTTCCGCAATTTCAGTGTTCAGCTCATTTAATTTCCTTTCAAACTTCTTAAAATTCTTATCACCTTCCTTAATAGGTTTGTTTTCCAGAAAGCCGTTAGAGAGCATGAGGACTGTATCATTTGTGGATGTATCGCCATCTACAATAATTTTATTGAAGGAGTTTTCTATCGAATTTTTAAGGGCTTTCGCCATAGCCCTATGACTTATATTAATATCCGTGAGGATAAAGCAAAGCATTGTAGCC
The DNA here is from genome assembly GCA_027717645.1 of Desulfobacterota bacterium AH_259_B03_O07. Taxonomy (GTDB): domain Bacteria; phylum Desulfobacterota_D; class UBA1144; order Nemesobacterales; family CSP1-2; genus JALLOG01. Next base: position 10,837 of record JALLOG010000050.1, on the reverse strand, counting down.
ATTTGTGGGGCTATCATTCCTGCACCTTTACCAATTGCACAGATGGTTCCTAATTGGCCGTTTATGTCTAATTGAGTGGATGAGTACTTTGGAAATTTGTCTGTTGTCATAATAGCTTCAGCTATTTCAAGTAATCCCTCATGGCTTAGGCTAGAAACCAACTTGGGAATGCCTTTTTCAATCTTCTTCATCGGAAGTGGCTGACCGATTGAACCTGTTGAAGATGGAATGACGAGTGATTGGTCGATTCCAAGCCTGTCTGCAACAAGTCGTGTTGTAAGTTTTGCATCGACTAATCCCCTTTTACCTGTACAAGCATTCGCATTTCCACTATTTAAAACCAGTGCCTGGCACAATCCACGTTTGACACGTTCGATTCCGATTATTACTGGCGCGGCTTTTATGATATTGGTCGTAAAAACTGCAGTAACCTTTGCAGGCACCTCAGAAAAAATGAGACCCAGATCTTTTTTCTGTTTCCCTTTTATGCCTGCATAGATGCCCGAACTCAGAAATCCAGGAACCTTTATCATTTACGGATCTCCTTTAGGATTTTAAATGACTTTATTTCTTTTCCAGTGTGATATTCAGTATATTTTCGGAATATATCAATGTATCTAAAAATCATATTCGTGTCTGCTTGCATTGAATCTGCATTGATTAAAAAATCTCTTGATAGTAAATATCCATTCGATTTATTTGAAGAGCAATTTTGACAAAGGGACCCGCCCTTCTTAATGCTGAAGATAGCCATTTGTGAAACCACTTTTCCACACTTTGTACATGAATCAAGTTTAGGCATAAATCCTGATAAGGCTAAAACGGAAAGTTGAAATTTTAGTATCTCAGGAAGAATCGTTTTTCCTGTATTTAATGCTTTTAAAGTGTTTAAGAATAGCTGGAAGGTTTTTTCAGTCGGATCTTCTTTGGGAATAAGGATCTCTATGTTTTCAATCATAAAACTTCCTAATGTAAAAAGCTCCACGTCTTCCATAAATCTCAAAAACACTTTTATGGTTTCACATTCTTGCAGTATGTGCATACGCCCAGGCCTGTCTTGAAAACTGATCCTTGATAATACAAATGGTTCAAGTCTACCTCCGAACCTCTTGGTACTCTTCTTAGCATTTTTGGCGAGAGCAGTTATTTTGCCGAAGTCCTTAGTGAAAATCGACAGAATGTAGTCGGCTTCCGCGTAGGTTGTTTTTTTTAAAATGAACGCCTGAGAGGTTTTCATTATCAATATTATTGACTAAAAAATTATCATGGCAATGAACAAATAAACTACGGATCCGAATAAATCATTAAACATCGTAAGAAAAGGTCCGGAAGCCGCTGCCGGATCAAATTTTAATTTATATAGGGTTAGAGGGCCTGCGACTCCTACAAATGAGGTGGCTATAGTAGCACTAACCATAGCTATAAATACTGCGATGGCTAGCTTTGCAACTTTAGGTTCATTGATAGTTATTATCGATCCAATCACAGCGGCAACTAAACCGCAAATTAAACCAATAGCTAGTCCCACTTTTACCTCTGCAAGAATTAAATTTCTTAATTCTCCAACGTGTATGGTTCCCATTCCTAGTCCTCTTATAACGATCGTTGTTGTTTGAATCCCAACATTACCCCCAGTTGCCATAATTGCAGGCATAAAAGCGGCCAATATAGCGACTTTTTCAAGCGTAGCTTTAAAAGCATAAATTATTACAAATGCAATAAGTAGTTCTCCAAGGAGCGTTAATAGAAGCCAGGGAGTTCTCAATTTAACCCTAGTTGATGTGGGCGTGTAGATTGGATGAAGATATTCCTGAACACCAGCCAAATGGTACATGTCTTCGGAGGCTTCCTCTGTAATGACATCTATAACATCATCTGCTGTGATTCTGCCTACAATCACACCATTTTCTTCGATTACAGGTAGAGATACAATATCGTATTTTTCGAAAAGATTGGCTACTTCTTCCTGATCCATGAACGGTGTAGCGTTAATCTCAAATGGTTCCATTATATTCTTAATTTTGGTTCTAGGGTTGGTAAGGAGAAGTTTTTTCGGAGAGATTACTCCAAGAAGTCTTTCTTTCTGATCAATAACGTAAATCTCGTGGAAATCTTCGACATCATCCGCGATCAATCGAATCCAGTTTATCGCTTCCGAAACTGTAGAATCTTGCCTTACCTCGATGAGCTCCTTCTGCATAATCCCTCCGGCTGAATCTTCGGGATATTTAAGAAGGGTTTCTACTTCTTCAACTTCCTGAGGAGGTAATTTTGCGAGTACCAATTTTGCAGTTTCATCTGGCAGTTCTCCAATTAAATCAGTTGCGTCATCTGATTCCATTTCCCCTACTAGCTCAGCTATTTCTTTGAGGTCCAGTTTCTTTAGAATTTCCTTTCTGGCCTCAGGTTCTATTTCAAGAATTACTTCTGAAGCAGTTTCGTTATCGAGGCTGTTGATGACCTTTGACTGGTCTTCGAATTCTAAGTTTTGAATTAAATCGGCAATCTCAAAGGGTTGAAGTGTGGACAGAACCTTATTAATTTCTTCGGTGTTACCTTTTGCTATGATGTCTGGGATATGTTCGCTGACCTTTTGTCCCTCCATGATATCGATCCACCCATAACATTGGTTAATCAGGCTATTCTAAGTGAGATGCTTTAAAAGTAAAGAGTCGTCTATAATGAAATATGAATCGATCAGCCCACCCGTCGTGATTGTGCGTTAGAGAATATGCATCCGGGCTGGATGCTGCTCTGACACTATATAGTATAAGGGGCTGGCGTAGCACCATCCTGGTGCGACGATTGTATTGTAGCCGGTGGATTGTTACGTGTATGACTGGTGACCAACAAGTATGGTGGCCGCAATGTATTTCAATACATTAAAATAACGAATTACCCAATAACTCCATGGAAAATGGATGGTAATTGTTCTTTTTAGATTATTGTGTCAAATCCATTTAAGATAGTTTCATTAATAAAACTTATTGATTTTATTGGGAGAAAAGTATTAATAATTTATGAATAATATTGTAATAGATTTTCAGAAATGGAGGATTTTGTATGCATGTAGAGGAAAATAAGGCTATTGCACGCAGATACATAGAAGAAGTCCATAATAAATGGAACTTGGAATTCGCAGACGAGATTTTTTCGAATGACTGTGTTGTTCATGTTGGACTCGCGTCTTTTAATAAGGAGGATTATAAGGATTTAGTAAAGAGGTATTCTTCTACGTTTCCTGACATTGCTACTGATGTAGATGATCAGATAGCAGAAGCAGATAAAGTTGTCACTCTTTGGACTACTCGATTTACACATGATAAGAAGTCTATGGGAGTTAATCCTACCTACAGGCAAATTATCATAAAGGGAATCTCAATTTACAGATTCGTGGAAGGAAGGATAGTGGAGATGTGGGTAAGCTGGGATCGGTTGTCCTTAATGCAACAACTTGGCATAATTCATTCGTCGTCAAAGCAGCCTTAATCATAAGTTAATTATTGAAAGTTTGTTATGGGATTTCAGTAAATGTTTCATAATATAAATTATTTTTGGATAATATCCCTATTGCCGTTGTTTCTTTCATTTCACATTGACGCTAAACCCGATGGGGTTGCTTTAGGAGGAGAAAAAATGGAAATAAAAATTAAGAGCAGCGCATTTGAAGCAGGGGGCATGATACCAAAGGACTATACTTGTGATGGTCCTGACATCTCTCCTCCAATTGAATTGGGTTCAGTTCCCGATGGTACAAAGAGTCTTGCACTCATTTGTGACGATCCTGATGCACCTGGGAGGACATGGGTTCACTGGGTTCTATTTAACTTGCCAGCCGATACGATAGTGTTAAATGAAAATATATTACCTCAGAAAGATCTCCCAAATGGGGCTAAACAAGGAACAAACGATTTTCGAAGGATCGGATACGGGGGTCCGTGTCCACCCGGAGGAACGCACAGATATTCTTTTAAGCTTTATGCCTTAGATAAAGTACTCGACCTTGATGCCGGGGCGAAACAATCACAACTGCTAGAGGCAATGAAAGGCCACATTCTGGGTGAAGGTCAGTTGATGGGAAAGTACAAGAGGTAATAGTTTTTCAACGAAGATTTTCGCACAACTTGATTATTTTATCGACTGCGCCGTTAACTTCTTCCATCGTGTTATCAATGGAAAAACTGAATCGAACACTAGAATAGGCTTCTTCATCGGAAAGGCCCATCGCTTTCAACACATAAGAAGGTTCGGATTGAAAATTTGTACATGCAGAACTTTGAGAACAGCGGATTCCGTCATTATTCATTTGTTTTAAAAGAATACGTCCGTCTATACCGCCAAACCGAATGTTTGTTGTATTACAAATCCTATTTTTTGGATCTCCATTTATACTTGAGTTGGGAATGGTTTCTAACATGCTCGTCTCGAAATTATCACGGAGTTCACTCATTCTTCGGGTACATTCTGTAAGATTGCTCATTCGAATTTCAGCTGCCTTTCCCATGCCAACAATACCCGAAAGATTTTCAGTTCCGGGTCGAAAACCCCCTTCCTGAAAGCCGCCAAAGAAAATGGGTTCTAAAAGGAATCTATCTCTGCAATATAAAGCACCGATTCCCTGGGAGGAGTGAAATTTGTGGCCAGTCAAAGAGAGAAGATCTATAGGAATTTTTTTCAAGTTAACATCAAGCTTTCCAATTGCTTGTGCTGCGTCTGTGTGAAATAGTTTTCCATGTTCATGGCACATCTCAGTAATTTCCGATACCGGTTGAATAACACCTGTTTCATTATTTACCCATTGAATAGATACGAGGTCTATGTTCTCCCTAAGTATTTTTCTTAATTCTTCGAGGTCAATATGGCCTTTTGAATCAACGGGAATAAGAACAATTTTTACACCATTAATTTTCATGTGGTTGCACATTTTTTGGATCGAAGAGTGTTCAACGGTAGTGGTTAAGATACAATGAGACTTATCCTTCCCGCGTGCACATGATTTAAAAGCCGTGTTGTTTGCTTCTGTACCAGAGCTAGTGAAGATAATATTCTCAGGATTAGAAACTATCAATGCTCCAAGTTGCTTCCTAGCCTGTTTGAGATAATTTCTGGCTCTCTGGCCCGCTGAATGAGAGCTTGAGGGGTTTCCAAAACCACTACTCAGAACCGGCAACATAGCCTTGATTACTTCGGGCAAGGGTCTTGTTGTGGCATTATTATCTAAATAAATTTCTCTTATTTCCATGACCGAGAATAGAGTATTGAGATAATATAAACATTATAATACAGAAATATCTAAAATACAGGAAGATGTATCTTATATAGGCTGAAAGTATAATTAATTTACTTTTTTCACTGATCTAATCCTATTTTGATCGACGGATAAGATATTAGATGTTCTAGGTTGACTGGTTTTAGATTTAAAAAAAAAGAGCTTAACGGCTTATAAAAAAATCCTTTTTATGATATAAGAAAATATTATTAACTTGTTTAATTATTATGGCGATTATAACGATTTCAGAAAAGCTGGATGGTTTCGGTTACGAGATAGCAAGAAAGACCTCACAAAGATTGGGATTTGCATTGGTAGATAGTGCACTAATCTTAAATAATTTAAAGGGACCAACCGCAATAGATAGTAAAGGGTACTTCGAATACGTATTAAAGAGGAAAATTCCTCCTGATTTGGTCAAAAAACTGATTATCGAAAAAACATTAAAAAATAACGTTGTGGTCCTTAATCTCGGCGGAGAATTACTTTTTCGGAAGCTCCCCGGAACTTTACATATAAAAGTTCACGTTGTTAATGCATATGAAGAGTCTAACGAGTCAATGAGGAAAAGGAGAAAGATTTATATTAGATACTTAAAAAAGCTTTATGGGAGAGAAAGGTTGCGGAGTGATTATTATGATTTGCAGATAAAGGTCGAGAGAATGGATTCGGATTATGCAGTTGATTTGATACAAAGAGCCGTTGAAATAAACGGTATAACTATGAAGGCAGGGGTAACCTGGAAGGCTCTACAGAAACTCAAATCCACATTGAATGAGCGAGACAAACCTCCAGTTGTTGGTAGAACAATAAAGAAGTTTGATATGCCATTATTTGCTCATCCCAGCGAAAAAGAATTTACAAGTGTGTTGGACTTCTATCGTATAAAATGGGAGTATGAGCCAAGGAGTTTTCTTTTAAAAGCCGATGAAGAAGGAAATGTTAAAGAGGAATTTACGCCCGACTTTTACTTGCCTGAGCTAGACCTTTATATAGAGCTTACTACACTAAAACAGAAATTCGTGACTAGTAAAAACCGCAAAGTAAAAAGGTTAAAAAAGCTTTATCCAGACGTTAATATTAAATTATTTTATGGGAGAGATTATAATAAGTTGCTTCAGAGATTTGGTATTAAATAAAGAAAAGCGACCCCAAGTGACCTCGTGCTATTTGAAAACCCTTTTTCTCTACTCGAGTCTCCTCTTTCGATACTTATATCTGGCCTTCAAATCAGCCTCAGCCCCTTGGGACCACTTATATTGAATTATAATTAAACATGAATTGAATATCAAGAGGAAATTTTTTAAATTAGGAAAAATTATTCATTTTTAGTCGGTCATGATACAATCATGACACCTGCTTGAGTAGTATGATTTGTTTAGTCGTGATTCCTTTTAATAAGGATAATTCGGTAATTCACATTCGAACGTTACTAGGTATAAATTGAACGAAGATATAGAAAGAATTCTTATCACAGAGAAAGAAATAAGTGAAAGGGTTAAGGAGTTAGGCAAAGCAATATCTCGAGATTATTCGGGAAAGGACCCTGTATTGGTTGCAGTTCTTAGAGGCGCAATCGTTTTTCTCTGTGACTTGCTCAAGGAGATTTCCATCCCTATGTCATTAGATTTTCTATCTATCTCAAGCTACTCCGGACAAGTGCAGACCGGCGTAGTCAGAATATTAAAGGATTTAGACCAAAACATTGAGGATAAATATGTGATATTGATCGAGGATATAATAGATACGGGTTTAACCCTTAACTATATATTGAGAACCTTAAAAGCCAGAAAACCAGCCGGTGTTAGGGTGTGTGCCTTACTCGATAAAAAGGTCAGAAGGATCGTAGATATACCTATTGATTACCGTGGATTTGAAATACCAGATGAGTTTGTTGTTGGTTATGGGATGGATTATGAACAGGGGTATAGAAACTTACCTTTTATAGCTGTACTTAAGGAAGAGATTCTAGGCAAATAGAGAAACTATTGCCATTGCTTTATCGTAGACAGGAAGACGCTATTATACAAACTTAAATTTTAAACTCGGTTTCTGTGTTGCATAAAGACCAAGATTTTATAACATAGCAATTAATCCTGGAATTATATTATGATATTTAGGATACAAGCTTTAATCGCTTTAACACTTTTTCTGATTCCTATTCATAATGGCGCTGTGGCCGGCGAACTGATTTTTAAGTATCATGGCAAAGAGATTGAGAGACTATCTCTTGAAGGGCTTAAAAAATTAGTAAGACCGGAGTCAGTAACGGTTTTAGATCCTAATGACTCGATAAAGAGAACCTATATAGGTTTTCCCTTTAAGCCACTCTTAACAGAAGTGTATGCTACAAGGTGGGAAAAAGTTGATGGTGTTTTATTTAGTTGTTTAGATGGTTATCAGCCATCCGTTCGAGTAAGTGAACTTGAGAGGTATGATAGTTATCTTGCATTTCGCCGTCCTGGAGGTGAAGAATTTTCCCTGATTAACAAATCAGAGAATAATGAGTCTGTACATCTAGGACCGTATTATCTTATATGGGACAATATTAAACACCCAGGGGTTTTGAAAGAAGGTGCTATTATTTGGCCTTATCAGGTAACTACAATAGATCTTATCAATTTCTCGGATCGTTTCCCCAATATGGTACCACCAAAAAGTAGTTCAAAGGGAGTTATAAATGGTTTTATTGCATTTCGAACTTATTGCATGGCCTGTCACGCAATAAACGGCGAGGGGGGTAAAAAGGGAATAGAACTAAATTATCCAGTAAATATAACAGAATATTTTGAGGGATCTTGGCTCAAAAAATGGATTAATAATCCTAGAGATATAAGCTATAATTCGACGATGCCTGCATTGGATCCGAATGCCAATGATAGAGACGTAACAATGGATAATATCATTTCCTATCTAAGAGTAATGAAAGATAATAAACATCAACCAAAAGCTCGATAGAAATAAATTAAAGAAAAGCAATTTACCTAGCGAATTTCCCTGTAGCTTGCTACAGGGTTTCCTCTCGCCTGTCATGTAGATGTCACGTAAACCGAGTACAGAATCCAATAAAATAATAAATTTCCTCGAACTTCACTCATCCGTCCTCCTGGAATGTTCTAATCGGGGATCCATCGTTTAATATTTTATTTTCTTTGTCTTGATACAAAGAAACAAAAATCAAGGGCTACCAAAAAATTAGGATTTATTAAATCAATTCCTATAGCTAAAAATCTTTAATTCAGCCCCAACCCTAAATCTTTTTTTAACGCTTCCGGAATTGATTTTGGCAATTTTTTGAATGCCCATTTAAAATCGAAAAGACTGTCCCCAAAATATCTAACATACACAGCAATGACGGCTGAGACTCTCAGTTTATATTTTGATACCCTGCAGCTTGGTGCAGCGAGTTTCATTGACTCGCATTAAATTGATCTAAAATCGTTGATTCTCTACCGAGACGGATTAAATTACTCGAATGTAGCCTGCTTAATCATCATCAGGAATCAGTGCAACGATACGAAGTGGGGCCCCACTACCTCCCTTTATTTTCATGGGCAGCGCAAAAACAATCGATCCTTTAGGAGGCAACTTATCTAAATTGGCAACATTTTCAAATGCTGGAATATTGTTTCGGAATAAGGTGACATGAGCTTTGAAAAGTTTAGATTGACCGTAATCAATGCTTGGAGTATCCAAACCTATTGCACTAATATTTCTGTTTTTTGCCAACCAATTTGCAGCCTTAGGATGAAGACCTGGAAAGTGTAGTTCTTTTATAGCCGATTCACCTCGTTTGTCAGTTCCCATATATTTCAGCCGATCTGGCCAGTATTTCGCATATCCTGTATTCAGCAATACAATGGAATTATCGGGGATAATTCCATTTGTAGCTTCCCAATTTTTAAAGTCTTCTATTTCGATCTGATAATCGGGGTTGGTTTTAGTTTTCTCTGAAACGTCTAGTACGACTGCGGGTCCAATGAGTTGATTGAGAGTTATTTCGTCAACTGTTTTTTTCCCTTCCGCAAAGTGTATAGGGGCATCAATATGTGTCCCACCATGCTCAGCCGCAGAGAAGTTTCTAGCGAAGTAAAAATAGCCTTTGTCTGTTATCCCTTCTGAAATTGTTTTTGTTTTGAAAGGTTCTGCGGTAGGCCAGTATATCGTTTCTATGGAGAAATCGTGTGTAAGGTCAATCCATTGTCCCGAAAGAATTGATCCGGATTCAGAATATGCATAATTTAAAGTCAAGCTCAATAATAAAAAGAAGATTAATTTTATTCTAATCATCTTTCTTGACAAGATTATCTTCTTGGTGGGATAATAGCAAATGCAAATGATAACAAAATGGAGGGGGACAAAATGAAAATTTTGTGGAAAAGACTACTCTTACTGTTGATTACGACAATCTCAATAACATTAACGATATCATGTGACGAGGGTTCTTCTGATCCAGTTAAGATATTTTTATTCCCAGGTGGGATTCAGGTGGAGTCAGATGGTGGAATTATAGTTTCAAATCAGAGTCCGCCCGGTTTGTTAAGGGTAGATCCCAACTCAGGGGAAGTTACTTTTTTATCGACTAGTGGCATTGGCACTGGCCCATCATTTGAAAATCCTAGAGGAATTGCAATTGATGACGAAGGAACCATTTTTGTAGTGGACTCCGTACTAAAGGCCGTGTTCAGTGTAGAACCTGATACTGGCAACCGTGCAATTATATCTGACTCGACCACAGGGACAGGGAGCGATTTTGAAACCCCAGTAGATTTGGACATCGATCTATTTGGTAATCTCTTAGTCGTGGATGCTAATCTAGAGGCTGTGGTAAGTGTAAGCCCCTCAGGTGGTGATAGAACTATCATATCTAATAATAACACCGGAAGTGGACCGAATTTTAGGGCGCCTGTGGGAGTAATCGTTACTGACGACGGAGCTATATTCGTGGCTGATCAGTTCGGAGATGATGTTCTTTTGGTTGATGAGTGTAATGGGGACCGTAGTGTATTCTCGGGAAGTGGGATTGGTATCGGTCCCAATTTCTCAGATCCCGGAGGTTTAGCGATCGAACTTGACGGAAATTTTGTCGTGGTTGATATTGGAAATGCTACTGTGATAGGAGTTGATATCCTGACAGGTAACCGTGAGACTATATCGAGTTTCTCTGTCGGCAGTGGTCCAACGTTTCTGCTGCCAAGGGCAATTGCAGTCGAAGCAGATGGAAATATTTTGGTATTTGATAATGGCGCAAGGGCGGTCTTCAGGGTCAATCCATTAAATGGAGACCGGGTAATATTAGCGAATGTTGGATAATTTGGATGGTCGCTTTGTTTTTAACTTGAAAATTCCCTGAAGTTTGCTACAGGGTATACACTGTATTGTCATTCCTGTAAATGTCACGTAAATTTGGGACAAAAACCCAAAATAGATGTTAAAGTTTCCAGGAATCTTCTCATCTGTCATATCCGTGATCTTTAAGTCGGGTATCCATATTTTTAATATTTTCTTTTCTTTGTCTTGATACATACTTCGATAAACTCAGCATGAAACGGGTAACAACCCTTCGAC
>JALLOG010000509.1 GCA_027717645.1 Desulfobacterota bacterium AH_259_B03_O07 | reverse complement strand
GAATATAAAAACCCATCCGCACCATTTTCATACAAAAGAGGGTTACGTCGTTGAGTCTGAATTAACCGGTAATGAAGATAGCATATTCGGTAAATGGTGTCCCTATACGATTAACTTATGAAAGATGGTATCATATAATTGAAAATCATGACGATTTAGCCAGCTACTTCCATGAGATTCTAGAAACAGTTGAAAAGCCAGATTTTGTTATTAGAGGAAATAAAGGAGCATTAAAGGCGACAAGAAAAGTGGGAAAAAGAAGGTGGATTGCAGTTATCTATAGGCAAATCTCTAAAACGGATGGGTTTTTATATTCCTTTAGCTTCATCAATATACTCTGTTAACATATTCCGGACACCTCTAGTAACTCAGTTAATTCTAGCACATCAGCAATCCCCTTTTTATCAAGATTTACTCAATACCATGTAACGGAATATGGGATGATATGGAT
>JALLOG010000508.1 GCA_027717645.1 Desulfobacterota bacterium AH_259_B03_O07 | reverse complement strand
CCCTCCACATCTACCATAGTGGGTGCCTAGATGTATCTATATTGTTTAACCATCCTTTATCTCTATGGAATTTATCTAGAACTGTAGGAATCTAAGAATAATCTATCCCCCAGATTATCCAGATTTATCTAATAATACAAGCTCAGACTCTAACACTTTTCTCTATGAGCAGATTAAAGCAATAAGAGTTATCTAGTTTTGCTAGGGTGGGGATAAGGATAATCTTTATCTAATATCAACGTTTAGTATTCCTTACAAACTTCATTCATCTCCATTTGGCTCTTATATTAATAAGAATTACTTTCTATTGATAATATTGTCTCTTTTGGGAGTAATTTCAAGTTATCTTCTACTATCTACAATATTTTATAATTTACATTAAATATCTGATACAAGTACTTGACTTTATTGACGAGTTGTGTTATAATATTATTGTTTGGGGAAGACGTAGGG
>JALLOG010000507.1 GCA_027717645.1 Desulfobacterota bacterium AH_259_B03_O07 | reverse complement strand
GTGGGCAGCCATTTGCCATAAGATGTGTAGCGTAGGTATGCCGAAGCGTATGCAACACCACACGTTTATTGAAGCCGCACTTCTTTACGCTTTCATAAAAGATCTCTTCGGCGTTCCGTAATGTGAGAGAACGTATTGGATGACCCTTCCAATGAGTAACAAATAGCGCAGGGTGATTATCTTTCCTTCTTTTAAGATATAACTTAATCCAAAAGTAAACACGATCGTTAAAATAAATCGTACGTTTTTTCCCGCCCTTCCCAATAATCCCGAGTTCTTCTGGTTCTGCTAGCAAGTCCTGTTTTGCGAGCTTAAGAGCTTCACTAGGCCGTAAACCCGTATTGATCATCAACTCAATAAGTGCGCGAAGTCGAAGATCCATAATTTTAGTAATCTCTAAGACAGAGTACAACGCCTCTAACTCCTCAGTCTCCAGGTATTCTACTGTTTCAGG
>JALLOG010000506.1 GCA_027717645.1 Desulfobacterota bacterium AH_259_B03_O07 | reverse complement strand
GTAACAAGAAAGGAGTGGGAACGAGTTAAATTTAAGGCTATGGTTGAAGGAAAAATGGTTTGTTTTCAAGGAAATATGTGGTCAGAGAGGAAAGATTTTTGTTGACATGAGCTTATTTTTATATTGTGGGAACAGAAGAAGTTAATGCATAAAATGGGATAATGCGGTTAATATCAATTGTATGGGGGTTAAAGTTATGAAGAAACTTATGATTGTTTTAATCTTGCTAGCCTCTATGAGCCTCTTAGCACTGCAAGCTGTTCAGACTTTTGGCGGAAAACTCGTCAATACTAAGGCTATAACAAGTGATGTAGCATTTGAAGATTGCTCAGAAGGCGAAACCGTTCCGGATACTAGTATAGAATTTTGGAAGGCGAGGCAAGGGGATGTTGAAATAACAAGGGCACTATTGCCTCACATAAGAATCTATTTGAAAGTTAATTCGTTGCCTCACGAGAAA
>JALLOG010000505.1 GCA_027717645.1 Desulfobacterota bacterium AH_259_B03_O07 | reverse complement strand
ATTGGAGCTTCAGAATCGAGCATTTCCACAAGCTGAATAATCAGAACGGCAAGGGAAATGCGTATTACAATTGTTTTTGTATAATGTTTTTCAATTTAACTTTCTATGATCGTAAGATGCTGACCAGTAATGACATTAAGTCACTAGTAAATAACGATGGATGTATTTAGAAATAAGGCTTTTGATTTGAATTGCAATTTAGCGTATGGTATTAACCAGAATTAAATTCGATTCCGGAGAATTAATACTTGAAATTGATATAAATAGATATGTATAGTATGTTATCCCCTTAAGAAATGATGGGGTTTTATAATATATTATGAATTTTATGGTGTATACTACTAAACAAGTCTTTTTGATTGTAAGAATTTTAAGGCCTCCAAAGATAAGAGAGGATGTAGTATGAAAAAATTCATTGCAATAGCTATCTTATTATCGTTTATTAATGTATCGGGATTTGGT
>JALLOG010000504.1 GCA_027717645.1 Desulfobacterota bacterium AH_259_B03_O07 | reverse complement strand
TGCCTAGAAAGCAACCTAAAGGGTTTAAAAGGTAACGATTTGACTTATACTTCATTATATTTCCTCCTTTGATCTATGATCTATCGATATTTACGTTATATTATATCATACTTTTTTTAAATAGTATTCAAAAATTTTATGAGGTCATATTTACCGGGACAAAGATACGAAAAACACTTTTTTCTAGGCTGAGGTATATAGAATCAAAGCGCCCCGCAGAATTCGATAAACATCCATAACCATCTCAAATTACAGCAGTTAAAATCAGTAATCTTGAGTTAAACATCAGGCAAAATGTGCATTACTTAGATCCCAGAACGGAACCTTTATACGCTTTTGCTAACCTGAGCTCCACAACCTCCTTGGCGGGTACCTTTATCGTTCCGCCTGTGGCTGGGTCTCTCCCCTTTCCAGCCTTCCTAAGGTCATCCAGCACCTGATTGGCCGATTTCTTTGTAACTCC
>JALLOG010000503.1 GCA_027717645.1 Desulfobacterota bacterium AH_259_B03_O07 | reverse complement strand
TTTCACGAAAACAGATATTTAATTTACACAGCCTGGGTCAATAGTTCGGCATTATGCAACATTGCAAGCCTGAAACGCGCTCAAACAAGATTCACAACACCCATTTGTCAAATGTTGAGACACGACCCCGCAGGTCTTAAGATTCATTAGACGACTCAACGATATATGTCTTTTCTATGTCCTACTTTGAAAATATATACAACCAGCTCCTGGTCCTCGATCAAGTAAACAATTCGATACCACCCCTGTCGGACGCGGTATTTCTCTTCTCCAGTAAGTTTCTCACAACACTTTGGCCTGGGATTATCTGCAAGTTTCGCAATCCTAGCAACTATGCGCTGACGATCTTTTTTGGGCAGGATTGATTCAATCTCTTTAACTGCCGATGGCTTAATTAGAATTTTATATCGTGCCACTTCTCTTAAGGTCTTTCAGCACGTTTTCGAATACCAAATTGGGCTCAG
>JALLOG010000502.1 GCA_027717645.1 Desulfobacterota bacterium AH_259_B03_O07 | reverse complement strand
TAGTATTATTAGGGACATCGGCACTCCTACCACTACCCCTGGTACTCCAACGTTAAACGAGTGTGTAAAAAAAAGTGGTCGAACTACAGGATTGACCTTCGGCAGGATAACTTTGGTAAATTTGACCATAAATGTTGAATATTGTGGTGGGGTGGCTATGTTCCAGGACACCTTCACTTATACTCCCGATGACAGTTGTGGGTTTTGTGAAAACCCGCCGTGTTCAAGCATATCACTGCCAGGCGATTCTGGATCGGCGGTGCTCAACCTTAATAATAATATCGTTGGACTACACTTTGCTGGGAATGATACCGACGGTTTTGCTGCCACGATTCAGAATGTACTAAGCGAATTAAATGTTAGCCTGGACCTACTCAATTGCGGTGGTCCTCCACCAACAACGACACCAACACCAACAACGACACCAACACCAACAACGACACCAACACCAACAACGACACCAAC
>JALLOG010000501.1 GCA_027717645.1 Desulfobacterota bacterium AH_259_B03_O07 | reverse complement strand
TTTAGTGGTTTAAAAATAACCATAAAGCATCTTTTTGGTGTTAAACCAATAACTGTGCAATACCCTGAAGAGGTAAAGCAACTTCCTCCGAGATACAGAGGTCTTCACGTTCTACCGGCGGACGATGATGGGGAAATTAGATGTGTTGCATGTAAACTCTGCGAGGTAGCGTGTCCTACACAGGCAATTTCTATTGTTGCAGAACCAGCTGATGATTACGGTATAGAAAGAAGACCGAAAGTTTACAATATTGATTTTATGCGGTGTGTTTTTTGTGGTTTCTGCGTGGAAGCTTGTCCATGCGATGCTCTTAGAATGGGGATGAAATATGAACTAGCATCCTATAATAGAGCCGGCCTGGTTCATACTAAAGAAGTATTTTTTGATCCGAATGTAAAGAGTGTCGCTCCGAGAGACAATGCGAATTTCCTATATGAGATGGGGGAGGGAGAGATTCTAGATAATCC
>JALLOG010000500.1 GCA_027717645.1 Desulfobacterota bacterium AH_259_B03_O07 | reverse complement strand
GTGTTTCTACCGTTCCCTCAATCGTATATTCGAAAAGTGTACTTTGCACGGCAGCCCCTAAGAAAGATCCCCAAAATCCCCATCCCATAGACCTATAATACAAGTATTGCACTGCACCAATGACAGGATGAGTAACAAAATTTGTAAAAAAGTTATCATCATCGTCAAATTCAGGCCATTGTGTAATGTTGTCCCACCAGCATTCCAGGCATGTGTCAAAAATCCTGCTATCTTTATTTCTTACATAAAAGAATCTAACCGCCCAAGTAGCCGTGTAAGAAATGACGGTGTCGCGTATGAAATCATTTACTCCAAGCTCCTTTACCTGTCCTTCTTCTAGTTCCTGATCTTTTAAAAAGGAATCAATCGCATCTTCATCTGGTACTAAAACCTTTGAATTGTAATTGTTAGAGATGAGTGAATTAGGATCGAATTTTGTATTCACTGGCTCAGCATTTAAATATGATT